>DATHSX010000347.1:0-4467 GCA_035463935.1 Acidimicrobiia bacterium
ACCTCTCGGTCCCTCAGCCGGGAGCGAAGAATCTGGAGGGGCTCGCCGCCCCCCGACACCGGAAAAGCGAGGGCACGGGCGACGGCCTCGTAAGCGGCGTCCGGAGCCCGCTCGGACGACAGATCGACGAAAAAGACTCCATCTCCGAAGCGTTCGATTTGCTCGGCCGCAACCTGGAGGGCCAGCCGCGTCTTGCCCGCCCCGCCGGGACCAGTGAGCGTGAGCAGCCTGGTGCCGGGTGAATCCAGCATGGCGTTGATCGTGGCGATCTCGGCGCCGCGCCCGAAGAACTCGGTGGTCTGCAACGGGAGATTGTGAGGCCTGAAGTCGAGAGTGACGGGCGGGGGGAACTCGCTCTCGAGGTCGTCGTGGACCAGCTGGAAGAGATGCTCGGGCAAGGTCAAGTCTTTGAGCCGGTGGATGCCGAGATCTCGCAGGCTGGCTCCCCGGGGAAGCCGGCCGTCGACTAACCCGGCGGCGGCGGCGGAGAACAGCACCTGACCGCCGTGGCCGGCTGCCATGATGCGGGCGGTGCGGTTCATGGTCGGACCGAAGTAGTCGCCGCCCCGTTCCTCGCTCTCCCCGGTGTGCACGCCCATCCGCACCCGGAGAGGACCCGTGACTCCCCACCCCTCGGCGCGGAGCGCCCTCTGGGCGTCGATGGCAGCCGCGAGGGCGTCCACCGCAGAGTCGAACCGGGCGAGGATTCCGTCACCCGTCGCCTTCACCAAGTGACCTCGAGCATTGGTGACCGCCCCGGTGAGGATCGCATCGTGGCGGACCAGAGCGGCGGCCATCTCCTCGGGATGCTCTTCCCACAGCCGGGTACTTCCCTCGATGTCGGTGAAGAGAAAGGTCTGCATCAGATGGCCTGGTTGTTTTAGCAGGGAGGGCCCGACGCAGTTGCAGCCCTTGCTTGGGAGCCCGAACCGGGGAGTAATACCCTGACCGCATTCGAAGGGAGAGCCAACGTGCCAGCAACGCTCGACGAATGGGTGGAGGGATACAGATTGGCGTGGGAGACCCGGGACGCCGCGGCCGCCGCCGCACTGTTCACTCCCCATGCCACCTACCGATCTGACATCTTGGAGGAGGCCCATCAGGGTCGTGAGGGGGTGCGGGAGTACTGGCGATCGGTGACCAGCACCCAGAGCGAGGTCCGGGTGCGGATGGGGCGGCCCTTTGTGGACGGACGCAGAGTGGCGGTGGAGTTCTGGACCAACATGAAGGTGCAGGACGAGGACGTGACCCTGCCCGGGTGTCTGCTGCTTGATTTCGATGACGGCTGGCTCTGCCGCCGCCTGCGCGAATACTGGCATTTCTTTCCCGGGAAACAGGCCGAGCCACCCGACGAGTGGGGAGCCTGACCCGCCGCGACCAGTTGATGGGTCGGGGGCGGCCCAGGATTAATTCGTACAATCCCCACATGGCCCTGATCTGCCCCACGTGCGGCATCGCCGGCCGAGACGACGCCCGGTTTTGTGCCGCGTGCGGAACCGCCCTGGCTCACAGCTGCCCCGCCTGTGGGCGGCAGGTCGACGCCGATGCCCGCTTTTGTTCGTCCTGTGGCGCCGCGTTGACCAGCGCCTCGGTGACCACGGCAGCACCGAGCGAGGAGCGTCGGGTCATTTCCGCCCTCTTCGCCGACCTGGTGGGGTTCACCACCCACACCGAAAGGTCCGATCCCGAGGACAGCCGTCGCCGCCTCACCCTCTTTCATGGGCGGGTTCGCCAGGATGTCGAAAGGTTCGGGGGCAGTCTCGAAAAGCTGATGGGTGACGGAGTCTTCGCAGCTTTCGGGGCGTCGGTCGCCCACGAGGACGACGCCGAGCGAGCGGTCCGGTCGGCGCTGCGGATTGTCGAGTCGGTCGAGGAGCTCAACGCCGGGCAGCCTCATCTCTCGCTGGCGGTGCGCGTGGCGGTCACGACCGGAGAGGCCATCGTTCAACTGGAACCCACCCCCGATAGAGAGGGAATTGTCGGGGATGTGGTCAATACCGCTTCTCGTCTGCAATCGGTGGCAGCACCCGGGCAGGTAGTGGTCGACGAGAGGACCTACCGGTCCAGCCGCGACGCCATCAACTTCGAAGCTCTCGAAGCGGTCGAGCTTCGAGGCAAAGAAGGCAAGCAGCCCGTGTGGCTGGCCACCGGGTTGCGGAGCCGGTACGGGGTGGCGGTCGAGGAGGAAGCTTCCACTGCCTTCGTTGGGCGCGGGGAAGAGCTGAGCCTGCTCACCGACACCTTCGACCGGGCAGTCTCGCGGCGCAGCCCGCAACTGGTCACGATCGTGGGGGAGCCGGGGGTGGGCAAGAGCCGCCTGGTCCGCGAGTTCCGCGGGGTTATCGATGACCGTCCCGATCTGGTGTGGTGGCGGCAGGGACGCTGCCTGCCCTACGGCGAAGGCGTGACCTTCTGGGCGATCGGCGAAGTCGTCAAAGCCCATTCGGGGGTGTTGGAATCCGAGCCGAGCGAAACGGTCCTCGCCAAGCTCCGCTCGACGGTCGCCGCCCTTTTCGACGATCCCGAGGAGGCATCCTGGGTCGAACTGCGGCTGCGGTCGCTGGTCGGCCTCGGGGAAGCGGGAGCGGAGCGCAGCGAGCTCTTTGCGGCCTGGCTGCGCTTCTTCGAGGCTCTCGCCGCTCGCAACCCCCTGATCCTGGTGGTGGAAGACCTCCATTGGGCCGACGAAGCCGTGCTCGAGTTCGTCTCTCACATCCTCGACTGGGCCCATGAGTCACCGATCCTGATCCTCTGCACCGCCCGATCGGAGCTGTTCAGCAAACGGCCCGACTGGGGTGGCGGCAAACGCGACGCCGTGACGATCGGGCTGTCGCCGCTCTCAGATGAGGAGACGGTGGAACTCGTGACTTCGCTCTCGCAGCGGCCGCTGATGGACGCCACCTTGCAGCGGGCGCTGGTCGAGCGGAGCGGCGGCAACCCTCTCTACGTGACCGAACTTCTTCGGCTGGCCAACGAACAGGGCTGGCTCGAGCGGATCCGCCGGGGCGACGACATACCGCTACCAGACAGCATCTCGGCGATCATCGCCGCCCGCCTCGACCTACTCGAGTCGGGAGACAAGGCCCTCCTGCAGGCGGCAGCCGTCATCGGCCGGGTCTTTTGGGCGGGGGCGCTCTCCTTCGTCGAGGACCTCGACATGGTCGAGGTTCAGCGCCGTCTCCGCCGCCTGGTAAGCCGGGAGCTGATCCGGCCCGTCCGGCGATCGTCAATGCAGGGTCAGGACGAATACAGCTTCGCCCACGTCCTTGCCCGCGACGGTGCCTACAGCCGGCTCACCAAACACGACCGGGCCCGGCTCCATGAGGCCACGGCTCGCTGGCTGGAGGCGGTCAGTGGAGAGCGGGCGACGGACGTCGCCGAGTTGCTGGCCCACCACCTCGCCACCGCCTGGGAGCTGGCACCCACGCCCGATCCGGAACGGCGCCGACGGGTCTATCGCTTCCAATTAGCTGCCGGGGACCGGGCCAGGGCCTTCGATGCCCCGCGGGCGGCGCGCTTCTACGAGGCCGCGATCGCATTGGCCAGCACCGGCAGCGAAAAGGGCCGGGCCTTGCTCGACATGGTCGCCCTGGTCCAAGGCAGCAACGAGGAGAACAATGCCAGGGCCGAAGCTGCTTTGGAGGCTTTCACCGAGAGCGACGACCGCGAAGGGCAGGCGGAGGCGGCCTCCGTATTGTCAACAAATGCCTGGTATCAGGGAAACGCTGAGGCATCCGACCGGTGGTCGGAACGATCACTGGAACTGGCCGCGAGTCTGGAGCCGAGCCCGGTGCTGGCTCGAGTGTTGGTGGAGGCAGCTTCCAGGAAGAGCCTGCGCGGCCAAGTCGACGAGGCGCTCGAATTGGTCGAACGGTCACTGGCGGTCGCCCAAACGGTCGGAGACACACATGCCTTCGCGCGATCTCTGGTGATCCGAGGCGGCACCAATGCGCAGCTGGGCGATCTTGGGGGCCTCGACGACATCCTTGAAGGCCTCCGCATCCAGCTCGACCGCAACGACACGACCCGGGCGATGAGCAGCTACAACAACGTCGCCACCCTGCAGATCGCCAGCGGGTTCCTCGAGGAGGGCCGCAAGACGATCGAGGAAGCAATCGCCTACGGCACCGCTCGCGGACTCCCTGCCCATGTCGACTGGTCTCGCAACACCCGCAACGAGGCGTTGTTCCCGTTGGGTGAATGGGATCAGTGCCTGAAGGAGGCCCAGGACCTGTTGGCCGAAGACTTGATGCGAGGAGGCTCACAGGTCGGAACGTTTGCCAAGGCCTGGGCCGGGTTGGTGCGCTTCTTCCGCGGCGAGACCAGCGAACCCCTGGCCATGCTGGAAGAGGCGCTGAAATCGGCCCGGGAGATCGAGGACCCGCAAGCGCTGCTTCCATGCCTCGCGATCTTGGTGGGCTGTGCGGACATTGCTGGTGCTGGATCAAGGGCCAAGAGCCTGGCACA
>DATHSX010000348.1:0-4806 GCA_035463935.1 Acidimicrobiia bacterium
ACTTCGCCGCCAGGCCGCGCAGCGTCACCGCGTCCGAGATTAAGAGACCATCACAGAAATAGGCGCGGTAGAGCAGTTCGACCATCTCCGCCTGACGGTCGTGGGTTCGGGCGAAGTGGATCAAGCGGTGGGCGTCGAAACTGTTGGCCGGATGGGCCAGGTCGAGCCGGTAGTCGAGGCCCTCGCCGGCCGCGGCAGCCTCCACGCGGTGGTTCATGGCCGCCGCCTCCGCCATTGACACCCGGTATTTGGCCGCCAGCAACTCCTGCAGGGACCGGTCATCCTGAGCGGGAGCGTGCGGCGCCAGTTCGAAGCTGCGATAGACCACCTGCACGGCGGACGAATGCTCGAAGTCGGCCATCGCCCGCTCAAAGCGCCGCTTCCCGATGAAGCACCAGGGACAGACCACGTCCGACCAGATCTCGACCAGCACGCCAATGAGGGTACCGGCTGTTCAGGCGGCCCTTCCGACCGACACCGAGGCTTCGTCACGCCGGCGTCAGGCTGGCTCGACCGCGACCACCGTCGCGCTCCACGGGCAATACCGCCCTATCGCCAGGTAATCCTCGAGATGGGCGTCCACATAGGCGGCCGTACCGTCGCATACCTCGATGGTCATATCGACCAGCTCGACCTCTTCCAGATGCCAGTCGTGGCCCACGTTGATGCCTCCGTTACCCCCGACGATGCGTCCGTTGGGGATCCCGGCTCGACCGTCTCCCTCCAAAGCGGCTTGCACCCGGGCGATGGCCGCCGGGTCGTCGAGTTCGACCATGAAGCTGCCCTCGGGGGTCTCGAACGTGACCACGACGGAGTCGGGCGGGCTACCCTCGCCGTCACCACACGCGGCGGCGAGGACCATGCAGAGGGCCAGCGCGAACGACAGGGGGCGCACCGGTTGAATCCTATGTCCCCCGAAGCCGGCACCTGGACCAACTGGGTCGGCAATCAGTCTTTCACGCCCCAGGCAGTCATCGAAGTCCAGTCGGAGGCTGCTGTCCAGCGCCAGGTCGCGCAGGCCGTAGCCGGCGGCTACGGGGTGCGTGCCGCCGGGACCGGGCATTCCTTCACCCCGATCGTGGAAACGGACGGGGTCCTGCTCGATCTCGGTCGGATGAGCGGGATCATCGACATCGATCCCGCCCGACTCCAGGTCACGGCCGGACCCAAGACCACGATCGGCGAATTCGGGGATGAGTTGTGGCAACACGGTCTCGCCCTGGCCAACCAGGGCGACATCGACACCCAGGCCATCGCCGGCGCCATCGCCACCGCCACCCACGGCTCGGGGAGGAAGTATCCGAGCTTCTCGGCGACGCTGGCCGCTGCCCGTCTCGTCGACGGCCGGGGCGACCTGGTTGAGGTCTCCACGCGGGAAAATGCCGAGGTCCTCCCCGCGTTGCAGACCTCGATCGGTCTGCTCGGGATCATGACCCAGGTCACCATCAAGGTGGCCCCCGCCTATGAATTGCATGCCCGCACCGATGTCCTGAAATACGACGAGGTGATGGAAACGTTCGCGGCGGACATCGACGCATACCGGCATTACGGGTTCTTCTGGATGCCTACCGATGCCTCGGCCACGCTTTACAACCTCAGGGGGGCTGGCGCGGACTATTGCGTTGTGAAACGCTACCGGGAGGCTGACCATGAGACCCGACGGGCAGGACTGCCGCCCAACGAGCGGGTCGACCGCTCCTACCGGATCTACCCCATGGTCTACGACCCCAATTTCCACGAGATGGAGTACTTCCTTCCGCTCGAGCAGAGCCGGGCCATCCTCGACGAGATGCGCCGACTGATGTTGCGCTGGCTCCCCTACAGCATCTACCCCCTGGAGATCCGGGTCGTGGGGACCGAGGATGCCTGGATGAGCCCGAACTATCAGCGCGACAATCTGGTCGTATCGATCTCGGGCCAACCGGGCACCGACTATTGGCCCTATCTACGGGCCTGCGACTCCCTGTTCGCCGAGTTCCACGGGCGGCCCCACTGGGGCAAGCTCCACTTCATGACCGCCGACCGGTTGGCCCGGCTGTTTCCGCGCTACGAGGAATTCGTGACGATGCGGCGTCAATTCGACCCCAAGGGGATCTTCCTCAATTCTCACACCCAGGCGTTGTTCGATTAGCCCCTAATCGAGATCGCGGCGGCGAAACGCGGCCAGTCCCGCGGCGAACATCGCCGCCGCAATCCCTACCAGCCATATCAGGGGGGTTAGCTCGAGATCGGGTGCCGGCAGTCGGGGAATGTGGGTAAAAGGAGAGAGGTTCAACGCCCAACGCGGCAACTGAAGAATCTCCCCCAGCTGGCCCAGCAGCAAGCAGGCAACCAGAGCCGCCCAGCTCAAAGCAGTGAAGCGCGGGAAGAGCCCGAAGAGCGCGGTGGCCACCCCGCCCAGCACCCACACCGCCGGGATCTGGATCAGGGCCGCACCGAGTACCGAGAGAGTGCGACCGCCTACATCTCCGGTGATGGCCCCGAAGGTGGCGCCCGCGGTCACACCCGCGGCGGCCAGGATGACCACCGGGCCGAGAATGGCGAAAGCGAGGTGGCTACCCGCCCAACGAAGCCGCGGGGTGGCGGTGACGAGCACGGGTTCGGCCCGGCCCGCCTCCTCTTCCACCCGCATCCGGAGGGCGGCCCGGACCGCGAAGGCGGCGGCGACCACCGCCACGATGCCGAGAGCGGCCGAGAAGAAGGCGTCGGTCAAGCCCCGCTCACCCCCCAGACGCTCGAAGATCACAGCCATCTGCGGATTGTCGGCGATGAGTTCGCCGATACCGTCGGCAACGCTGCCAAAGACCGCACCAACGACGGCCAGCCCGATCCCCCATCCGAGCAGCGAGCCTCGATGCAGCCGCCAGGCCAATCCAGTCGGCGAGCCGAGGCCGCGGGAAGCCGAGCCGGGGCCGATCCGCGGCTCCAGCACCCCCGCTCCCACGTCACGTCGCGCGGCTAGGCCATAACCCGCCAGCACCAACAACCCAGCCAGTCCCGCCGAGAGCAGCAGCACCCACCACCGCTCGCCGGCAAAGGCTCGCAATCGCGTGAACCACCCCAGGGGGGACAACCAGGCGAGCCACGACAGACCGCTGGCCTCACCGCCATCCCCGGCCACCCGGAGCAGGAACGCGCCACCCAGGCCGGTGATAGCAACGCCGCGGGCGGCGCCCGCCCCTTCCGTCAACTGGGCCGCCAGCCCGGCCAGCCCGGCAAAGACCAGGGCAGCGGCGGCAAAACCGGCACCGAAGGCGACCGCGCCACCCACCGGGAGGCCGGTGCCCATGAGCCCTCCTGCCACCAGCAGGCCCAGGATCAATCCGGCCCCGACCGTCACCGTCAGCGCGGCGGTAAGGGGAGCCTGGCGGCCCACCACCGTGGAGCCGATCAGTTCGCGCCGCCCGGTCTCTTCCTCCTCCCGGGTATGGCGTATAACGGTCAGCACCGCCATCAACCCCACCAGAAGCGCGCCGAGCGTCCCTACCCGCCAGGCGGTCAGCGCCCCGATCGTTGAGCCGTAGACAGGGCCCAACAGCCCCACCATCGCCGGGTTGGAGGCAACTGTCCTCGCCAGTTGTTCACGAGCCTGATCGGTGGCATAGAGGCCAAGGAAGGCGCGGGCGGTTCCGATCGGCAACACCGTCAGGATCAGGATCCAGACCGCCAGGCGGACCCGCTCGCGGCGGGCGATGAAACCGACGAGGCTGCCAGTGCCCGCCAGGCCATTCATCCCGGAACGACCTCGTCCCGGTAATGACGCATGAACAGTTCCTCGAGGGTCGGAGGATGACTGACCAGGCCGCGGATGCCGAGATCGGCGAGATGGCTGAGCACCTCACCAAGCCGGTCGGAGTCGACCTCCATCTCCACTCGGTGGTCCGTCACCTTGAGGTCGTGCACGCCCGGCAACCCGACCAGGCCGGCCGGGGTGGCCTCCAGGTCGGCTGCAATCGTGGTCCGGGTCAGGTGGCGAAGCTGAGCCAGCGTGCCGCTCTCCACCGTCCGTCCCTCCCGCACGATGCTGATTCGGTCACAGAGTGCTTCCACTTCGGCCAAGATGTGACTGGCCAGCAGGACTGTCCGTCCATCATGACGATCCTCATTGATGACGGCTCGGAACTCAGCCTCCATCAACGGGTCGAGGCCGGCCGTGGGCTCGTCGAGAATCAGCAGTTCGACGTCGGAGGCGAGCGCCGCCACCAGCGCAACTTTCTGGCGGTTTCCCTTCGAGTAAGCCCGCCCCTTCTTGGTCGGGTCGAGGTCGAAGCGTTCCAGCAAGTCCTTGCGCTTGACCGGGTCAAGACCCCCGCGCAGCCGGCCCAGCAGATCGATCACCTCTCCCCCGGTCAGGTTGGCCCAGAGCGTGACGTCGCCGGGAACGTAAGCGAGGCGGCGATGCAGCTCGGTGGCATCGTTCCAGGGATCACGGCTGAAGAGCCGGGCCTCGCCGCGATCGGCCCGGATCAGACCCAGCAGGATGCGAATGGTGGTGGTCTTACCGGCTCCGTTGGGGCCGAGGAAACCGTGCACCTCGCCCCTCTCCACATGCAGGTCCAGGCCGTCGAGGGCCCGGGTTTGTCCAAAGCTTTTGTCGAGCCCGACGATGCTGATAACCGATTCCATCTCCGAACAGTAGATCCCCCGAACCTGAGGCTATAGGTCCCGGTAACCGGCGTCGACAGCCTCAGGTTGCGGGTTGCCAGGAGCCCGTACGCAGATACTCATCGATGGAGGCAGCGGCCCGGCGCCCCGCTCCCATGGCGAGGATGACCGTGGCTCCCCCGGTGACGATGTCGCCGCCGG
>DATHSX010000349.1:0-2950 GCA_035463935.1 Acidimicrobiia bacterium
CCTTTCGGTCGCTGCCGCCAACGGCTCGACCCTCCGGGACCGCTTCATGCCCTGGCTGGCGAATCGCTTCTATCCGTGGGCGGATGCGGTGGTCGGAGTATCGGCGGGGGTCATCGGCGACCTGGTGCGCCGGCTGCCAGCCGTTCCTCGGGATCGGTTCCATGTCATCTACAACCCGATCGTCACGCCCGAACTGATGATCCAGGCCAAGGCGCCGGTCGATCATCCCTGGTTCAAGAACGGAGACCAGGTGCTCGTAGCGGTTGGGCGACTGCGCGAGCAAAAGGACTTCCCGACACTCGTCGAAGCGTTCGCCCGGGTTCGCTCTCAGCGGAAGGCGAAGCTTGTGATCCTGGGGGACGGCACCGAGCGGTCCCGGATCGAACGACTGATCGCCGAGAGGGGTCTCTCCGCGGAGGTCGACCTGCCGGGTTACACCGAGAATCCGTATGCCTATCTCTCCCGGGCTGCGGGCTTCGTGCTGTCTTCCCGATGGGAAGGCCTGCCGACCGTGGTGGTCGAGGCATTGAGCTGCGGCGCACCGGTCGTGGCCACCGACTGCCCGAGCGGACCCCGGGAGATTCTCGCCGACGGGCGCTACGGACAGCTCGTTCCAGTGGGTGATGCCGCCGCCCTGGCCAGCGCCCTTCTCGGGGTTCTGGATGGCAAAGCTATCAGGCCCCCCGAGGAGAGCTGGCGCCCCTACCGGCTGGAGTCAGTGATCGACGAGTATCTGCAAGTCCTGGTCGGGCCCTCATGATCCTCGACCGACTGGCCTATTGGACGACTCTGGCGTTCATCTGCTCCATTCCGTGGGAGAACACCATCGACCTGCCTCCCTTCGGCCGGGTGAGCCGGGTGATGGGACTGGTATCGGCCGTGGCCTGGTTGATCGTCGTCCTTACCCGGCGGGGAGTCCGCAAGCCCCACTCGTTCCACCTCATGTTTGGGCTCTTCCTGATCTGGTGCGGTCTCACCTTGTACTGGAGCGTCGCCCCCGGTGAATCTGCATCGGGCTTCATCACCCTCATCCAGCTCCTCGGGATGTTGCTGATCATTTGGGATGTGTTTCGGACGCAGGCCGGCGTTGAGGCTGCGCTCCAGGCCTATGTCTTTGGCGCATGGATATCGGCGGCCAGCCTCATCGTTACCTACGTGACGTCAACCCAAAGCCGGTTTCCCGCCCATCAGCGCTACACGATCGGAAGCTTCGAGGTGGACGGGATCGCCCTGATCATTGCCCTGGCCATCCCGGCCGCCTGGTACCTCGCCCTGTATGCAAACGCCTGGTCACATCGAAAACCTGTGAGGATCATCAACTTCGCCTACCTGCCGATGGCTGCCTTTGCCATGGCCCTGACCGGAACCCGGGGCGCCGCGGTGGCCAGCGTCCCCACCGTACTTTTCGTGCTGTGGACGCTGTGGCGCAGCACCCCGCGGACGCGGATCGCGGCCGCCGCGGCCATCGGCATGGCGGTGATTCTGGTCTCCACCCTGGCCCCACCGGAACTCCTCGCACGGATCGGATCCGCCGTGAATGAGTTCGCCAGTGCTGGCGAGCGCGGTGAGACCATCTGGCGCCGGTCGCTCCAGGTGTGGAACGAGAACCCCATTGTCGGCGTGGGACTCGACGCCCACCGCATGGCCGTTCCGATCGGCTTTCACATCACCCAGGGTGTCGCCCACTCCACGATCGGGAAGGAGGCCCACAACACCTTCATCTCGATCCTGGTTGAAACCGGGGTTGTGGGCTTCGCCATATTCATGGGCATCGCCGTGGCGATCCTCCGCAGCGTGGCTCGCGCCTCCAGGCCGGTGGCCTTCTACTGGGCCACTCAGCTTTCCGTTATCGCCATCGGGGCCCAGACGCTCTCGCTCGAAGATAGCAAGGCCATCTGGTACTTCTGCGGTCTGGCCGTCGCTGCCACAGTCCCCGGTCTGGTCCGGGTCGCACAGGGCGGCAGAGCATCGTTGACCACCGCCCGGGTCGCGGGATCTCAGTGGAGAGCAAGCCCGGCGTCCAGGCAAGCGTTGACGGTGGCCGCCGGACGCTACGGCGAACGGAGGACCCCAATGATTGGTTACAACCGAAACGGAAATCGGGCCGTCAGGCCTGGAAGCTAGCGATATCTGGGATGGCAAGATGTCAGTCATGAAGGGACGCCTGCACACACCAAAGGAAGCGATGAGCAAACTGCTCGAGGGCGAGCGGATGCTCAGCGAGGGTGAGGACCTCGCCGCGGTGGTACGACACCTGGAGATAACCGAGGCGACCTGGCAGCGCTGGAAGAACACCTACGGCGACCTCACCGATGCAATCCAGCGATCGGCCTCCGACAACGGTGAGCCTTTCGAATTCCGAGAGGGTCCGAACTTCCCATCGGCCGGGCCGGGAGCCACGCCGGGCACGGAGCCCTTGGCGCGTGAACTCCCGCTGACCCAGGTCAACCCACTGTCACCGATTCGCCAACAACCGATAATCGTGGCGATCTTCATGCTGGTATTCGCCGGTATCGGAGCCCTCTACTCGACGCGGCTGACACCAACCTATGTGGCTTCGGCGGGGCTGGTGGTGGAGGACACCCGGCGATCATCGCTGTTCACCGCAGCCCGCACCATCGATCCAGAGCGGTACATAGCCGATCAGATCGCGGTTTTGACCTCCCGCGCGGTGGCCGAGACAGCGAGCGATCTCGCCCCCGCCCTCGACCCCCCGGCGGAGATTCCGGTCGAGGACCTACTGGCCGACACCTCGATCTCCTCGGATCTTCGGACCGACTTTCTCACGATCAGCTTCACTGCCAACGATCCCACCACGGCTCAGGCCGGGGCCAATGCCATCGGACGGGCCTACGAACAGGTGGTCCAGGCCCGCCTGGCCGAGGACGCGGCGAATGCGTTGGAGCGCCTTGACCAGGCCATCGACGAAACCGTCCAGCAGGTCGTAAAC
>DATHSX010000350.1:0-4867 GCA_035463935.1 Acidimicrobiia bacterium
GGGAACCGTCATCGGGACCGTCGTGGCAGTCGATGGCGACCTTTCCGAAGTGCGGTCGTTCACCGTGCTGGTCGCGGGGGAGCAGATGACCTTCGAACCGGTGGCGGATGGCGTCTACGCCTACCCGCTTGCCCATCTTCGTGAGCACCTCAGGGACGGGGCGCCCGTGCGGGTGGGGTGGGAGCGGCGGGACGGCACGCTCGCCGCGACGTCTTTGGACGACGGCTGACTGGGGCGGCAGGCGGAGGCAGGCGGAGAGCGGACGGCAGGGTGGCCTAGACGATCAGCACCACGGCCGCTTCAGCTGGTGGTGGCACGACCTCCTCCAGGCCTGGCCCCCGGCGGGCCAGCAACACGGCCACGATGATCAGCAGCACCACCCCGATCCCCCCGAGCGCCAGCAAGAACTCACTCCGGCTGATCTTCATCCCGGGCCGGGACGCCGACAGACCGGAAATGACCAGGACGCTGGCAGCGGCGATCACCGCCAGGATGGCGGCCCCGCCCGAAGCCATATGGTTGGAACGAATCAAAACGACTGCGAAGGGAATCACGAGCAGCCCCAGCGCCAACACCCCCGCCAGGGGAACGCTGATGGCCCCGGCCAGCCGGGAACGGACCGCGTCCACCTCGGTGGCCTCCGCGGCGGCCACCCCGGCCGGGATCCCCACCATCTGGACCAGTGCCGCGGTCACTGCCCCCAGCAGTGCACCCCCGAGGAGGACCACGATCAATGCCGACATGATCGGAAGACTGACCATCCCCTCGGTGCCCTCGACGGGAAGCCCGAACGCCGAGGTGAGCACCGAGCCGGCCACCAAACCAAGCACCAACCCTGACCCAGCCCCGATCAGACGAGTTACCCCCCCTCTGCCGATCAGGGCCGAGCCGGGTGACAACCACCCGGTCATGGTGCGGGAAAGAGTGGCCACGATCAGGCCGAACCCGATCGAGAAGAGCGCGGTCGCCAGAAGGAACCGTGAGGTCTCCACCAGGACCGCGGGGCTGTAATCCCCCTCGGACCCGGCCAGGGACGCCGCCGGGAGCAGCCACGGTGACGCCACCAACGCCCCTATGACCCCGAGGACCGACCCGGTGATCGCGCCGATTCTGGCGGCCGACTTCATCCGCTCTCCCACAGCCAGCGGCTCGACAGGTTCAGCCTCTTCGGGTTCCATCAGCAACAGCGAGGGTCCGATCGGAGTCGCCGGCACAGGGGCGGGAGCGACCGGGGAAGGCGGCGGCGTCCCCATCGGCGCGGCACCCGGGGTGATTGGAGCAGGGCCCGGTGGGGACGGCGGGGCGGTTACCGGAGCCGAAGCCGCGGCTGGCATGGACGGCGAAGCTGGCCGCGGAGCCGGAGCGCCTCCGGCCCATGCGGCCAGCACCTCATCGGTGGTCAGACCGCCTGCCTTGGCGCGGGCCTCGGCGGACCGCTGGACTATCGCCTCAGGAGCGCTGAGAGCCGCGGCGGCGGCGGCTAGGAGCTCACTCATCGGGCTCGGAGCTTAAACGGCTCGACCCCGACCCGCCCGCGCCCTTCTCCACAACCGGTGGCGCGGCTCTCCCCGATCCATCACCGGCGGCTCGCCGGCGAGCCCGCCTTTCTGCCCACCGCAACGCGAAGATCGCCAGCAGGGCGGGGACAGCGAAGATGCCGATCTCGTCGATACCTCCCATGTGTCCCCACAACGGGATCAGCAACGTCGGCATCACCACTCCGACAGCTTCCAGATCTCAGGTTCCCACTGCCCCGTCTCCACCCCGACTTCGGCGAAGAGCCGAGCCGACTTAGTGAGATGCTCCCGGGCCCGCTCATCGTCACCGGCGGCGTGGAGAGCGTCGGCCAGGTTGCTATGGAGAGCAGCGAGCTGATGGCGATCGCCCACCGGCTCCAGCAGGATGAGGGCCTTGCGGGCGGCTCCCACCGCTCCCGAGTGGTCTCCCGAACGGCGAAGAGCGAGGGCCAGGTTGTTATAAGCGGCAGCCGCTACATCGGATCGTCCGGTCCCCTCGGCCATCGCCACGGCCTTCTCGAGTCGGATCAACGCCTCCTTGGGATCCACGGCGAGCATGCCCGCCAGGTTCCAGGCCTGGGCCAGCGTCGCCTCGTCGCCGCCGGCCAGATCCAACGCGGTGGCCGCTAGGGACCGAGCACGGTCGGCGTCGCCCTGGTGATGGGCCACCAAGGCTCGGTCGGCCGCGATCCGGGCGGCCAGCGCCGGGTCCGTGGCGAGGCTGGCGGCCGCCTGATAGGCAGTGTCCGCCAACTGCAGACGCCCGAGTCGGCGATACACCTCCCCGATCCGATGTTCGACCTCGGCGGAGGTGCCGGCCACCCCGACTGCCTCGTAGGCGGCGAGCGCCTCGCCGTATTCGCCCATGCGCAGGGCGGCGTCTCCGAGCATGACGTTCAGTGCAGGCCGATCGGGATGGCCCAGCGAAAGGGCGGCCCCCAGATGGTATCTGGCCTCCGGATAGGCGAAAAGGGTCAGGGCCTGTTGGCCGGCAACGGCATGGGCGAGAGCAGACTCCTGCGAACGACCAGCCCGCTCCAGGTGGTCGGCGTAGCTGGCCGGGACTCCGCGTTGGCGGAGGGCGGCCGCGGCCCGGCCATGGAGGGCGCGGCGACGGGCCGTAGACATTCTGCGATAGACCGCATTCCTCACGACTTCGTGACCGAATGCCACACCGGAAGGGGTCTCACGAAGCAGCCGCCTCTGGACCATCTGCTCGACCGCCGACACCATCTCCTCTTCGGAGCGCCCCGAGACGGCCCGCAGGGTGTCGGCGTCGACCTCTTGCCCAACCACGGCGGCAGCCGCCAGCAGCTGTTGAGCGGCTTCATCCAGACCCTCGATCCGCGCGCTCACCAACTCGTCGAGGCCGGGAGGCAAGTCCTGATCGTTGGATCCTGCCGCGTCGACATATGCCAGCAAGAAGAGGGGGTTGCCGCCGGCAACGGCCAGGATTCGGTCGATCCGATCTCCATCCGCGTCAGGGCCGGAGCGGTCGGCCAGCAGCGCCCGGGCTTCGGCCTCGGACAGTGCTCCCACCTCCAGACGAAGCGCCGTGCCGGAGCGAACCATACGGCGAATCAGAAGGAGCAGCTCGTGATCCCGGGTCAGCGCCTCCTCACGAAGCGCCACGACGAGTTGAGGAACGCCTTCCGACCGATGCGTCAGCAGGAAGGACACCATGGCCGTCGAGGATTCGTCGAGCCACTGGGCGTCGTCGATCACCAGCACGCCTCCCGGCAGCAGGTGCGTCAGGGCCGCGGCAACACCCGCGTGGAACCGGGTCATGGCCCCCGGGCTGTCGTCGGGGGGACCGGGTGGCGAGAAGCCATGGTCGATCAACTCAGGAAGAAGGCGAACTGCCTCCGCCGCAGCGAGAGGAGGCGGGGCCTGGGCGCGTTCGGCCGCCGCAGCCAGGGCGTCCCGAATCGCCAGATAGGGAATGGAGGAAGCTCCGGGTGGGGCGGCTGTCCTGGCAATAGGGCGACTCTCCCCCGATAGCCATTGATCGATCAGCCTGGTCTTGCCGATACCCTCCTCGCCAACCACCACTATGAGAGGGGCTGAAGCCGAGCGGAGCCGGGACAGCTCGGCTGCCCGGCCCTGAAACGGCGCGGTGCGCGGATCAGGGACGCCAGGTGCCGGCGCGGTGCTGAACGCGACAGCAGCTATTGCAGATGGTGACGGCTCGCGGCCTTCAGCGACCTGCTCATAGAGCCGCCTGGTTTCCGGCAATGGGCCCACCCCCAGCTCCCGGTCGAGGATGGCCGCACATTCCCGGTATTGCCGGAGGGCGCCGGCTCGATCACCGTTCCAGGCCAGAAGCTGCATGAGCTGTCGATGGCCTGATTCGTCGAGGGGATCGAGGGCCAGCCGCCGACGTGCCGCCTCGGCGCCGTCCAGGTATCTCCCGGTGGCCGCCAGGGCGCCCGCCAATCGATCCAGGATGTCTCGGAGCTGGCGCTGCTGCCACTCCTCCTGGCTCCGCTGCCAGTCCTCGAAATCGGGACTGTCCCTGATGGTGAACCCGGCCATGAACGGTCCCCGGTAGAGGCTGGCAGCCTCTTCGAGATCGGCTATGCAGGCAGCACAGACGTGGCCGGGGCCGGATCGATGTCCGGCGGCCAGGAGCGCCACCCGTTCGAAATCGCTGGCGCGCCCTTCACCCCCCAGCGTTACCCGCAGCCGATCGGCCACCAACCAGCGGCCGGCCAGGCCGGCACGCAGGGCGGAGAGAGTGCGGCGGAGGGTCGCCCGCGCCCGGTCGCCGTCCACCTCCGGCCACAGCAGCATGGCCAGCTGGTCACGACTCGCCGGGCTCCCGGAGACTGCGAGGTAGGCGAGCAGAGCAACGGCCTTGCGGGTGTCGACCTGGAGCGGCATCCCATCGACCGAGACCTCCGGTGGTCCCAGCAGGGAGAGGTGGAGGCCGGGGCGCACTGTCGACACTTTGCAGCGCTACCTTAGGAAACGCCCTCCGGTTGCTCGCCGCCCCCCGGGGCACGAAGGCCAGCACTCGTAACGCTTCCGGAACGCCACCTTGCTACACATACGCTTGATGCCCCTGCTGCAGCGTCGCCGCCGCCTCGAGGAAGGCCAGGAAAAGGCACCGGCCCCGCTTCCTACTCAAGTGGGCAAGGCCGTAGCCATCCCCGACAACGACCCCTTGCTGGCCTACCTGCTCGGGGTGGGTGCCCCCGTCGAGCTGGAAAAGGTGGCGCTCGACTCGCCGGCCCTGCGGGAGATGAAGGCTGCCGGCGTCCACCTGATCGTGCCCCTGGTCTCGCAGGGTGAACTGATCGGCACTCTCAACCTGGGTCGCCGGCTCTCCGACCAACCCTATTCCACCG
>DATHSX010000351.1:0-3089 GCA_035463935.1 Acidimicrobiia bacterium
ACCTTCCGTGCAACGACCTCGCCACGGGCGAAGTCATAGGAAAGCACTTCGACAGGCAGTCGCTGGTTGACGATCTTGCCGATCTTCTCCTGACTGCCGTCGGCCAACATCACCCTGGAGTCGTAAGCCAAACATCCGAACATCACCCCGATCTTCTCCCGAAGTTGGTTGATGAAGATGGCGGTGGTCTGCGAGCGGTTGAGGCTCCCGGTCAACTTCCGCAGGGCTTGGGACATCAGTCGGGCCTGTAGCCCGACATGGGCGTCGCCCATCTCACCATCGATCTCGGCCTTGGGAACCAGGGCAGCCACCGAGTCGATCACGACCACATCGAGAGCACCGGAACGAATCAGCATGTCGGCGATCTCGAGTGCTTGCTCCCCGGTGTCGGGTTGGGAGATCAGAAGTTCGTCGATGTCCACCCCGATCGCCTTGGCATAGCCGGGATCGAGAGCATGCTCGGCGTCGATGAAGGCGGCGATGCCTCCGTTGCGCTGGGCTTCGGCCACGACGTGGAGGGCAAGCGTGGTCTTGCCGCTGGACTCCGTGCCGTACATCTCGACCACCCGGCCGCGGGGTACGCCGCCAACTCCCAGAGCGAGGTCGAGAGCAAGGGCGCCGGTGGAGATGACATCGATCTTCCGATCGGCGGCGTCTCCCATCTTCATGATTGCGCCCTTGCCAAACTGGCGGTGGATCTGAGAGACCGCCATGTCGAGTGCCTTGTCACGCTCCACTTCCCGCTCCTTGTCCTGGGTCATATTCCTGCGATCTGGTTCTGGGTCTGGCCGGTTTCTGGGTCTGGCCGATTTCTGGGCTGTTTTCTGGGTGGCTGGGTGGCTGGTCTGGGGATCTGGTGTTTGTGGGATCGAATCTACGACCCGGCACCGACAAATAACATCCTTGTGAGTTGGGACGAGCTTACACGAACAGACGTTCGGATGGTGGGAAGCTTCGACGGGGCGGCCGGAGGATTGCCACGGTCGTTCGTTGTGGGACCTAACCTGCCGGAGATCAGCTGAGACCGAAACGTTCGATCGGGTCGTAGTGGAGACCACCGTCGGGCACGCTCCGAAACAGCACCAGTTGCCCGGCATTCCATCGCAAAGGCATCGGCTGATAGCCGGCGATGAACGAACGTAGGTCCTGATCCGGTCGGATGCGGCTCAGGGTGAGATGAGCGGAGTAGGGGCGGTCGTCTGGCGCGAACCCCGCCGCCTGGGCCGCGTCCTCGCAGACTTGATTCAGTTCGGCCAGCCGGTCCCCGCCGCCCGCGACCGCCAGCCACAGGACGTTGGCCCGGGCGGGCCGAGGGAAGGCTCCCATCTCGCCGAGGGACACCACGAAGTCCCCGCCGAGGTCGGCCTGATCGAGATGCGCCACCAGCTTCTCCTCGCTCAGCTGATCCGTGTCTCCCAGGAAGCGCACGGTCAGGTGCCAGTTGGTGGGCAGAATCGGCCGCCCGGGGAGGGGACGGGACCCGAGGTGTTGGGCGAGCATTGCTCGAACCCCTTCGTCGAGAGGCACCGCCAGAAACAACCGCTTCAGGCGCTCCACCACTCCCCTGCCACGGCCAGCCTCACCAGATGCAGGGCTCCCGTCGTCGCGTAGGTGCGGACCCGCTCCCGATCGCCCGGATACCGGATAGTCCGAGCCTGGGACCGCTCAGGAGTCACCACTGCGAAGACCATCGTCCCCACCGGCTGTTCCAGCGGTTCGGGACCGGCCGAGCCGGCGACGGCTACCGCCACATCGACCTCGAGGCGCTTCCGCGCACCCTGGGCCATTGCCAGCACGGTGGGCTCGCTGACCAGACCGGCCGATAGATCTGACACATCCAGCAGCGAGTGCTTGAGGTCGGCGGCGTAGGTGATCACCGAGCCCCGGTAGAAGGCCGAGGCGCCGGGGATGGCCGTCAGCCGGGCAGCGACCATTCCTCCGGTGGCCGACTCGGCCGTCCCGATCGTCCAGTTCCGGGATTGCACAAGCTCCTGAACGACCTGCTCGATGGTCTGGCCATCGACGGAGAAGATCGAGGGATGCAGGCGTTCTCGCACGGCCGCCTCAACCGGGGCGATCATTTCCTCGGCGTCAAGGACTGTGGCGGCCTTGGCCGTGATCCGGACTTTGATCTCGCCCCCCGAGGCGAGAAACGCGATCGAGGGGTTGGTCCGATCCGTGAAGAGGTCGTCGAGCATCTCGGCCACCTGGCTCTCAGAACGCCCCCAGGATCGGAGCACCCGGCTCCGCACCACAGCCTCCACCCCCGCCGCCTGCCGGAGCCGGGGCAGAACCTCGGTGGCGAGCAGGTTGACCATCTCCTCGGGCACACCGGGCAGAACGAAGATCAGCTTGCCGTCGCGCTCGAGAACCAGCCCGGGAGCCGTGCCCTTGGGATTCGGCAGCATCTCCGCGCCTTCGGGGTACTCGGCCTGCCGGAGGTTCGAAGCCGGCATGTCCCTTCCCCAGCGAGCGAATCGCTCTCTGAGGAAGACGGCGTAAGTCTCAGAGGATCGCATCGGCAGATCGAAAGCGGCACAGATCGCCTCCCGGGTGAGGTCATCCTGGGTAGGGCCGATCCCACCGGTGATGATCAACGCATCGGATCGTTCGACGGCGATGCGGACCGCGGCCACTATCCGCTTGAGGTTGTCGCCCACCACAGTCTGGTAGTGGGCGTCAAAGCCACTGTCCGCCAGGGCAATGCCGATGGTGGCGGCGTTCCCATTGACGATCTGGCCAAGAAGCAGCTCGGTCCCAACGGCGAGGACCTCCACGATCATGAGCGGCCTTCGTCCCGGTCGCCAGTCCGTGGTCTCCGGTCGAATGCGGACCCGGTCAAACCACTTTGCCTTCCAGCTCCGAACCGTAGGCCGCGGTTATCTCCACCTCGTGCCATTTGCCGGGCGAACCCGTGTCCATGGTGATCACTCCGTCGATCTCCGGGGCTTCCCGGTAGGAGCGGCCCACCGCCACTCCGTCCTCCACCTGGTCCACCAGCACCTCCACCCGCCGCCCCACCATCGCGGCGGCCGCCTCGGCGGTGACCTGCTCCTGGACCTCCTGGAGATATCGGTGGCGCTCAGCCA
>DATHSX010000352.1:0-1538 GCA_035463935.1 Acidimicrobiia bacterium
TGTTCCGCTCGTTGGTCGGGATCTCGATAACGGCTGTCACCGCCTCCGGCGGGTTGGGGCCGGTGGGGATGTCGTGCCAGGGGTGGAAATGCGGTCGGGTCGCAGGTGTCACGCTCGGGTCCGGGCCGAAGAAGGAGTGGGAAACCTATCGGCGGGGGCCCGGGTTCCCAAGGCGTTGCGCGGCTTGTGCCCCGGTGCCGACAGAGCGAAGTTTCGCGCCGGCCCGAGTGGCGGAACGGCAGACGCAGTGGACTCAAAATCCACCGGGGGCAACCCCGTGCGAGTTCGAATCTCGCCTCGGGCATTGTACCATATCCGCACGACGGCCAGCCCCAGTTGATCTGGAGCGGGCTACCGGTCAAGGCCTTCGCACCATTACTGGTGGGGAGGGACCGTGTCCGGTCGCACCGCCCCCAACGCATACCACCAACCGGTCACCGACGAGCGCCGGTAGAGCATTCTCCGCTCGCTCTCGAGGAAGCGGTACGTCACGACCCCCTCCTCGTGCCCCAGCATCTCCCTGATGGCCCGGCTCAGGTCCTCGCCCAGGGTCAGCGGTCGGGCGAAGATCAGACTGAGGTTTCGGTTCAAGCCGCCGACCGGGGTCGAGTCGATCGAATAGAAGGTGTAGCCCTTG
Source organism: Acidimicrobiia bacterium (assembly GCA_035463935.1). Classification (GTDB taxonomy): domain Bacteria; phylum Actinomycetota; class Acidimicrobiia; order Spongiisociales; family ZC4RG35; genus DATEEG01. Next base: position 638 of record DATHSX010000352.1, read on the forward strand.
GGCAGGCTCATCTCGCGCTCGAGGAGCAGGCTCAGGCTGTCGAGATGGATCGAGCTTCCCAGGGCGCCGATGACGCCGCCGTGGGCTCCACGGATCGGCACCGCCACGATCGCGACGCTCCTGCCGGTTGACGTGCTCACGACCAGGTCACCGATCACCGCCTGGCCGGCCATGAGCCTCGGGAAGTAGGCGCGCTGCGCCAGGTTGCCCGGCTCACGGCCCTGGCCCACGGTCCAGTAGGAGCCGTCCGGCCGTGCGAACCAGAGCACCGCAGGAACTGCGCGCCGGCCAATCTCCCCGAGTGGCTCGCGGATGCTCGACCATCGGCCCGAGCGCGCCTGACCCGACGCCAGGACCGCGAGGAGATCGGCCATCTGCGTCAGGTGGCCATCGGCCAGTGACATCAGTGAGGCCAGAGCTACGGAGCCATCCATTGTGAACACTGGTCCGGCCGTCTGGTCCTGCGCGGCAGGAGCTTGCTGCGCTCGAGCCCGCCCGCCGAGGAAGCAGAGGGTCAGCAGGCAGCCTGCCGACCATCGACATGCTCGAGATTGCAGGGAGAGAGCCATGGCGTTCCTCCTGTGTCGCCACCAGGCTCCCAAACTGTCTTGGCGTGCATGAAGCGAGGCTGAAGCGAGGTTGACACCATGGTGAGGCGAAGCTCAGTTGGCCTTCATGCTTCCTTCAGGCGAGTCCCCCGACCGATGAGCCGGCTGGCGGCCGGCACTAGTCCTCCACCACGTCGAATGGTGCGCTCTCGATCGCTCCCAGATAGCCGGCCTCGGGAGCCAGGGCCCGCAGGACCTTCCCGTCGCCCGCCTCGTCCACCTTCAGGTCCTCGAATACCGCGACTCCGTCTCTGGTGTCTTGTTCTTGTTTGCCCCCCAGCTTTCCCGATCCC
>DATHSX010000353.1:0-2876 GCA_035463935.1 Acidimicrobiia bacterium
CCCAGGTCCGAACGAGATAACGCCGCCCCCGCCCAACGACCCCGGTACGCTGCCGCGCATGGCGAATCCGGGCGATCTCGAACTTCTCACGCTGACCCAGGTAGCCGGTATGCCGGTGCCGGTGGGGGTGGCGGCAGACGCCCTGGACGCGTCTCCCGAACAGATCATGAACGCCGCCCGGCAACTCGTGGCGGCGGGACAGTTGACCGAGACCGCGGAGGGATACTCGCTGGCCGAGGACGCCGTCCCGGTTGAGGTCAGCCCGGCGGTGGCCGCCTATCACGCCGGTCGCCTCGCTGACGCCTACGTCCGGTCGGGGGGATCACGCCAGGCGATTTCCCGGCTGCTGATTGCCGCCGGTCGACCGGCGGACGCCTGGACGGTGGCGTCCCAGGCTGCCCTGGAGCCCGGGGCCAAACGCTCCGACCATGACCAGATCGCCATCCTGGAACTGGCACTGCATGCCCTCGATTTGGCTCAGATCGACGGTGGCGAGACCGCGGCCCGGCTCCGCCTCCGCCTGGCACGCTTGTACCGGAGCCGGGGCAACACCACCGGAGCCTTGTTGGCAATTACCGCCGCGGTGCCGCTCTTGACCGGTCCCGATCTCATCGACGGGCTCGGATTCGCCGCCTCGGTGGCCGACGACCGCCAGCATCCCCAGGAGGCCGAGGGCTGGGTAGCGCTGGCGGAACTAGAAGCAGCGGCCCAGGGATCCCTGGTCAAACTCGGGTCGCTTCTCACGTTCCACGGTCGCGAGTTGTCGCGCCTCGGTTTCGCCCCCGAATCGGAGGCGGTCCTGGCCAAGGGAAATGCCCTTCTCGATGTCCATGGATCGGAGGTGCAGCGCTTCTACGGGGCGCTCAACCAGGCCTGGGTCGACCTCGATCAGGGGCAGATGAAGAGGGCCGAGAGCAGGTTCGCGATGCTGACCGAGAAGTCGGAGCGACTCGAGGGTGGAGCATCGCACGCCACCCAGGAGGCCTACTGGGCCCGGGCTCTGTTCGGGGTGGGCCGGCCCGACGAGGCTTTGGCCGCCATCGAGCGGGCCGTGAGGCTGGCCGAGCAGGCGCCGGCTCCGGAATTCATCGCCCGCCTCGCCCAGGCCGAGGGTGGGATCTTGTTCGAGCAATGGGACTTTGCCCTCGAGGGCGCCGACCGGGCCCTCGCCCTGGCCCTGGCCTCGCTCCCCGCCTGGGAGAACATGTGCCGCTACCTGCGAGCCCGGGCGCTGGCCGGCGCCGGTCGGCTCGATGAGGCCCGAGAGGAAGTGGAGGCCGCTTTGGCCGCCACTCCGCCGGGAAGCAACGGGATCCGCTACCGCAGCCGGATCGAAGAGCTTTCCCTCGAGCTGGCCGACATCTGGGATCAGCGACGAGCAGAGGACCTCACCGACCGCTTGCTGCAGAGCCGGTGGCTGGGGGCGGCTGCCGACTTGATGACCGCCCGGGCGGCGCGGGAAAAGGACTCCGACCTTGCCTCCGAGGCGGCGGCACTGGCCATGCAGATCGGCAACCCCGCCCAGGCGGCCAAGGCGATCCATGCCGGGAATCTGTGGCAGGACCCGATCGCCGCTCCGGTCATCTCCGCCTTGCGCTCCATGATCGAGCACCTTCCGGAGGGCTGGACGTCCCCCTTCGTCACCGACCCGTCCGCCCAGACTGCCCTGGCCTCAGAGGTCGAGGCGGGCCCGGAGGAGACGGCGCTGCTCCGGTCCAGGATCGAGGAAGCCCTTGAGGCCGCAGGTCTCGGCGGCGACATGGTCCTGAGCCCCGCCCAGCGCCAGGCGGCGGGCCTGGTCCGGCGCCGGCCCCCGCGCCGGCGGCGCGGCCCCCTGGCGTGGGTTGCAGGCGGCCTGGGCGTGGCCGTCCTGGCCGTGGGCGCGGCGGTGCTGGCGGTCAACGTGCTGGCCCCTCCGCAGGCTCCACCCGTGAGCACAGCCTCCACCACGACGACCACCACCATTCCGTCGCTCGAACAAACCCCGGTCGCCGCCCCGGAAACCGGAATAACCGGTTCCGTCGGCTACCGGGGTGATCCGGCCCGAACCGGCGTCGCCAGCGGTGGGTTTCGGGAGGCCACCGGTCGTTATTGGGGGCCGATCGCCCCGGGCGGGCTGTTCGTGACGGCTCCGGTGGCCTACGGACGGTATGTGTTCGTGGCCACCGAAGAGGACATCATCTACGTGATCGAACAGACCAACGGCAGGATCAACCTCGTCATCGACAACCCGAGCGGAATCAACTCGCCGTTGGCAGTCGGCCAGCCCAGCGGCGAGTCCGATCCTGTCCTGGTCTTTGGCGGTGATGATGGAGTGGTATACGGGTACAGCGCCCTGCGCCCCGGGCCCGTTCTCTGGGAGCAGCGGGCCGGCCTCGTCGAGGGGGCGCCCCTAACCCTGGGAGACGCCGTCTACGTGGGTTCGACGGACGGATACCTGTACGCCTTCAGCCTGGCCGGGGGCGACCAGCTCTGGCGGTATCCCGCCGAGGAACCCACCGCCGGGTTCGGAGAAGCACCTGCCTATTTCGATGGAACCATCTATGCCGCCGACACCGATGGCCTGATCCACATGATCGCGGTCGCGGACGGGACGCCGGTATGCGAACCGGTGAACGTGCGTTTCGAGGTTTCCACCAACCCGGTGATCATCGAGGGGGCCGTGTTCGTCGGCCATGAGGTGGGCTTGATTTCGGTGTTCGCCCCCGGCACCTGTGGGTCTCCTCCCACCGGTTACTCGGCCAACTATCCGGTATCCCGCCCGGTGCAGCTCAGCCCGGCGGTGACCGCCGACAGCATTTACGTCATCGAGGACCGGCTCTTGCTGGCGATGAGCCTTGACCCCTCGCTGTGGACCGATGCCGCCGGTGCTTTTC
>DATHSX010000354.1:0-3553 GCA_035463935.1 Acidimicrobiia bacterium
CGAGGCGCGACCGGTCCTCGCTTCGTGCCACGACGACGATTTCGATCACCCGGGGCGCCCGGTCGAACGTATCGATCGAGTACTCGAGGACCTCGCGTCCCTGGATCGGCAAGAAGACCTTGTTGACTTCCCCCTGGACCCGAGAACCCCGCCCCCCGGCCAGGACCACGGCCGCCACCCGCACGCTCACCGGTAAACCCTACGCGGTCTACAGGACCGTCGCGGCCATCTCTGCCAGAGGCGATCGTACCGACCGTTCCAGGGTCACATGCCCGAAGAGATGCGACCCCTTGAACTTCTCGATCAAGGCAGCCATGCCTCCATAGGGGGAGATGTAGGGGTTGTCGACCTGGGTCAAATCCCCGCAGAAGACGACCTTGGAGTCACGTGCCATCCGGGTCAGGATGACCTTGAGGGTCGGTAGCTCCAGGTTCTGGGCTTCGTCGATGATGACGACCTCCTCGGTGATCGATCGGCCCCGGAGGTATGTGATGGCCGCCATCTCCAGATCTCCCCGGCCGATCAGGTCCTCCACCGCACCTTTGGCCCCTTCCGGACCGCCGTCGGAGAAGAGGGCATAAAGGTTGTCATGAATCGCGGCCATCCAGGGAGCCAGCTTCTCATTGAGGTCCCCCGGTAGGAAACCAACCTCCTGGCGACCGACTGCCACGAGTGGGCGGTACACCGTGACCCTTCGATAACGGCCGAGTTCCACCACCTGCTCCAGCCCGGCAGCCAGGGCCAGAAAGGTCTTGCCGGTGCCGGCCATTCCCATCAGCGAAATCGCCGGGATGTCGGGGTCCATCAAGAGGTGCAATGCCACAGTCTGTCGCAGGTTCTTGCCCTCGATGCCGAAGACCCTGAGATGGTTGGGCACCCTTTCCACCTCAGTCACCGGCTCGGATTCGATCACCCGGGCCAGCGCCGATTGCGACCCGCTGCGCAGCGCCAGGAACTGGTTGACGACGGCCTCGATTCCATCGAGGGCCACTTTGTTCTCGTCGTAGATGCGATCGATAAGGCCGCCATCGACCGGAATCTCGGTGACCCCGGAATGAAGCTCCTCGACCGGGACCGTGTCCGCCCGGTAGTCCTGCACCTCCAGCCCCAGCTGCGCCCCCTTGATACGCAGGGCGGCGTCCTTCGTCACCAGGACCGGATCCCCTCCCAGGTCGGCCAGGTTGAGGCAGCAGGCGAGCAGGCGATGATCGGGGGTCGTGGGATCGAGCACGGCCGGCAAACGATCAGACACGATCCCGTTCAGCTCGATGCGGAGGCTCCCACCACCGGGCAGGGCCACCGCCTCCCGCATCCCCTGGTGCTTCGATGATCCCAGCGCCTCCAGCAACCGCAATGCCGCCCGGGCGTTGGTCCCGACCTCGTCGAGGCGTGTCTTCTTCCGGTCGAGTTCCTCCACCACCACCAGGGGCAAGACCACCTGATGCTCGTCGAAACGGAGCGTGGCGTGAGGGTCGGCCAGCAGTACGCATGTGTCGAGGACGAAGGTCCTAACCACTCCTGGTTGCTCCTTGGGCGGGTGCATAGCATCACCGCCTCCCCGCCAAATTACAAGGATCGGATTCAGCCAGAAGGGCCTGCTCCCCGCACGAACAGGGAGGCGTGCTCGGGCGAGGGCCAGAGCCGGAGTCGGGTCCTGAGCGGAGTCAGGCCCACATTGATGGCGATGCGGTTGAGGCGGTCGGGTGTGAATCGATGGACGTGGACCTGCCGGGCCCGGAATGGGTGGCCATGCAGGATGATCGACGTGGGAATGGCGTAAAGGCCCCGGATCGGCTCCGCCGGGTAGACCAGCAATACCTTCCCGCCTGGCCTCACCACGCGAGCCATCTCGGCCAGGGCCGCTCCCGCCCCGGGAATGTGTTCGATCGCATGGAACGAAACCACTGCGTCGAAGTGGCCGTCCGGGTAATCGAGATCGGCTGCCGACATGGTCCGGACGTGTGGCACGACTGCGACCTCGGCGGCGTTGGGATTGAGGTCTATACCCTCGGCCCGCACCCCCAATTCGGTCAGGGCTTTCACAACATGGCCCTTCCCGCAACCCACGTCGAGGACCCGGTCCCCGGCCGCGGGTGCTACCCAATCCCGGATGATGTCGAGGTTGCGTGGATTCCATCGATTGATCAGCGCGTAGCGGCGCGAGTCGTAGCGCGTGGTCATCGCCTCAGCCGGCCTGATCGATCGACTCCGGGGAGTGTCGTCAATCCTTCCGGATGGCCAATCCTTCCAGATGGCGAGTTCTTCCAGGTGGCGAGTTCTTCCAGATGGGCGGTGTTACCGAAGTCGGCCACGACCGGGCCTTCCGGCCCGAGGACTATGTGGCTCACGGAGGCGTTGGCCGGGGTGTCGTAGACCTGCGAGCGATCCCACCCGATGCCCGCCAGGGATCCGAGATAAGCGCGGATGGCGGCGCCATGGGTGACCACTCCAGTGACCTGACCCGCGTCCGCCTCGAGGGTGGCGACTGCCCTGCTGATGCGTTGGGCCAGCTGGCTCCAGGTCTCGCCGGTCTCGCCGCGGGCGACGTCGCGTCCGTGGACGAAGATCTCATCGAACAGGCGCGGCCAGCCTTGGCGAATCTCTCCGGCGGTCAGGCCCTCCCACTTGCCGAAGGCCAACTCGCTCAGATCCGGTACGGGCTCGGGGTTGGGGTGAAGATGAGCGGCGGTCTGCCAGGCCCGGCCCAGCGGCGAGCTGACGACCCGGTGAAAGCCTGGGTACAGCTCAGCCAGGCGCCCGGCCTGCAGGCGACCGACTTCGTCCAGTCCCCAATCGGTGTGGCCCTGCCAGCGGCCTTCCACATTGGCGCTGGTTCGTCCATGGCGAACCAGCGCCAGCACTGCTCGGTCCGTTTCCAAGGCCTTTTCCACCAGGCGGGGCCGACGACCGAGATGAGCCACATCGTTGAACCCGACCATCCGATCCTGACCAAACCGGCGCACCCATCGGGAGATGCTGGTGTTCTCCGGAAAGCCTCCGATCCGGCGTCCGCCGATGCGTCCGAAGACCCGTTCGACCAGCACATCGAGGACCCCGCCATGGGTCACCACTACCGCCCTTCCGCCCGGAGCGAGCTGGGAAAACACGCGGTCGGTGGCGGCCACCACCCGATGGGTCAGCTCGACAATGCTCTCCCCGACTTCACCAAAGCGGACGTTCTCTCCCCGGCCCAGGGCGTCGAGTTCCTTCAGGTCGGTCGCCGCCAACTCCGTCCTGGTCATGCCCTCCCAGCGTCCGAGGTTGATCTCCACGAAGCCGGGGTCGATGGCCGGAGTCCCGAAGACTGCCGCGGTTTCTCGGGCCCGGCGAAGTGGAGAGCTCACCACCAGGTCGAACTCCCCGAACCATCGTCGAGCCCGGTCCACCCTCCGGGCCAGCGCCTCCACCTGCTCGCGTCCCCGAGTGGTCAGGTCGCTCTCGGTCTGACCCTGCCACACCCCGGCGGCATTCGCCTCCGATTGGGCATGGCGAACGAGCCAGACCTCGGGGTCTGGAGAGGCGGCGACCGAAGGCCCTGGAGCTCGCTCAGCCA
>DATHSX010000355.1:0-3844 GCA_035463935.1 Acidimicrobiia bacterium
CGGCGTCACCGGCACCAATGGCAAGACCACGGTCACGCACATGATCGAAGCCATCGCCGCCGCCGCCGGGCGGCCCTGTGGCCTCATCGGAACGGTGGTCACCCGGATCGGTGATCGATTGATCCCCAACCCGCGCACCACTCCCGAGGCCAGCGACTTTCAGCGGCTCTTGCGGACCATGGTCGACCAGGGAGCCGAGCTGGTGGCCTGCGAGGTGTCGAGTCACGCCCTGGCGTTGGGCCGAGCCGACGCCACCCGCTTCGCCGTCGGTGCCTTCACGAATCTTTCCCAGGATCATCTCGATTTCCACCGCAATATGGAGGACTACTTCGAGGCCAAGGCCAGCCTGATCGATCGCGCCGAAAGACGGGTGATCTGGGTGGACGATGCCTATGGCGCCCGGCTTGCCGCTCGTTTCCCTGACGCCCTGACTGCCGGCTGGCACGACCCCGATCTCGGCGCTAGCGCTTCGGCCGTCGACGTGGGGGCCGGGGGCAGTACTTTCCAACTCGCGCTGCCGGACGGGGCGGTGACGGTTCGGGTGCACCTGCCCGGGACCTTCAACGTCGCCAATGCAGTCGTGGCGGCCGCCTGTGCTCACCTGGCCGGCTTCTCGCTCGAGGAGATCCGGGTGGGGCTGGAACAATTGGAGTTGGTCCCGGGGAGGTTCGAAGTCGTATCCGGTGACGACCCGGTGACGGTGGTGGTGGATTACGCCCACACGCCGGAGGGGATCGCCACGGTCATCGACACCGCCCGTGCCCTCAGCCGGGGACGGGTGGTGGCCATCTTCGGAGCAGGTGGCGACCGCGACCAGGGGAAACGTCCCCAGATGGGGCGGGCGGCCTCAGCCGCCGATCTGGTGGTAGTGACCTCGGATAATCCGCGCACCGAGGACCCCGAGATCATCATCGATCAGATCGCGGCGGGCATCGAGAACCCGGCAGTGGTGCGAGTCGCGGACCGCCGGGAGGCGATCAGGGGAGCGCTGGCGGCAGCTGCTTTCGGTGACCTGTTGTTGATCCTGGGGAAGGGCCACGAGAGCGGCCAGGAGATCGCCGGGGTACTGCACCCCTTTGACGATCGGGTGGTGGCGCGCGAGGAGCTTGCCGCGCTGAGAGCGGATCGAGCCATTCAGCCGTGATCCGTCTTCTGATTGCCGCCGCCACCGGTTTGACCGTGTCCATCTTCGGCACTCCTCTTGCGATCAATATCCTCCGCCGCCGATCGATTGGTCAGTTCATTCAGGCCGAGATCACCGGTCACTCCCACAAGCAAGGGACTCCCACTATGGGCGGACTGGTGGTGGTGGTGGGGACCCTTATCGGCTATCTCCTGGCCCACATCAGGCTGTGGACACCGTCGGCAGGGTTCCACTTCGAGATCGCCCGATTGGGTCCCGGGGGAATCCTGGCCGTGCTCGCTCTGGTCGGAATGTCGGTGGTGGGCTTCCTCGATGATTACATCAAGTTCGTTCGCAAGCAGAGCGAGGGTCTCAACAAGAGGGCCAAGTTCGGGCTGCAACTGCTCATCGCCGTCGTCTTCGCCTGGGTGGCCCTGTCGAGCGGATCCAACGTCGGCATTAGCACCGAGCTGTCGTTTGTCCGCCCGCTGGGGATCGATCTTGGCGTCTTCTTCGCCTTGTGGGCGCTGTTCATGCTGACCGGTGCCGCCAACGGGGTGAATCTGGCCGACGGCATGGATGGTCTGGCCGCCGGCAGCGCCGCTCTCGTAACCGGCGCCTACACCGTGGTCACGTTCTGGCAGTTCCGCAATCCCACCGTTTATCAGTCCCTCGACCCGCTGGAGCTGGCGGTCGTGGCGGCGGCCATGTTCGGCGCGTTGCTCGGTTTCCTCTGGTGGAACGCGCCACCCGCCCAGATCTTCATGGGAGATGTCGGTTCGCAGGCCATCGGCGGGCTTCTGGCGGCCCTGGCTCTCCTCTCCAATACCCATCTGCTGCTGGTGGTGCTCGGAGCCGTGTATGTGGCCGAGACCCTCTCGGTGGTGATGCAGGTCGCCAGCTTCAGGACCACGGGACGACGGGTCTTTCGCATGGCCCCCATCCACTTTCACTTCGATCTGGGCGGATGGCCGGAGACCACCGTGGTGATCCGGTTCTGGATTCTCACCGGGATCGGGGTTGCTCTCGGTCTCGGACTCTTCTACGCCGACTTCCTCTCGGTGGAAGGGGTTCTCCAATGAGGCTGCTGGTGCTGGGCGGGGCGATTTCGGGGTCCGCCGCAGCCCGCCTCGGGCGACGGTTGGGCCACTCCGTGACCGTCTACGACCAGAGTGCGGCGGTGGGCGCTGGCCTGATTGGCGAGGGGATTGGCCTCGTGACCGGCCGCTGGGATCCCGACCTGCTGACGGGTGTCGACCTGGTGGTGACCAGCCCCGGTGTCCCGCTGCGAGCGGCCCCCATCACCGACGCGCGCGAAGCAGGAGCCGAGGTCGTGAGCGAGCTCGAGTTCGGTTGGCGTCATCTGACGGCGCCCATCCCCCAGAGTCAGCTCATCGCCGTGACCGGTACCAACGGCAAGACCACCACCACCGAGGCCTGTACGGCGATGCTGGCGGCCTCGGGGGTCGCCGCGGCCGCCGTGGGCAACATCGGCACTCCTCTGTCCGCAGTGGTTGGCGAGCCCTATGAGGTCCTGGTGGCCGAGGTGTCGAGCTTCCAGCTCGAGTTCACCGAGTCGTTCCATCCCGCCACCGCGGTTCTGCTCAACATCGCCCCCGACCATCTCGACTGGCACCCCAGCTACACCGCCTATGTCGACGCCAAGGCCAAGGTCATAGCCAACCAGGTGGCATCCGACCTCTTGATCTTCGACGCCGACGACCCGGGGGTAGGCCCGGTAACGGCGCGGGCTCGGGGTCGCAGGCATCCCGTCTCGGGTAGATCCCGTCCCGCCGGCGGCAGCGGTCCCGCCGCCGGGGCGCTTCATCTACCCGGGACGTCGGTGCCGCTCACGGCGCTGGCCTCCAACGACCCGGCGCTATTGGTCGATCTGACGGCCGCGGCAGTGGCCGCCCATGATCGGGGAGCCCGGCCGGAGGCGCTGGCAGAGGTCTGCCGACGATTTCGGCCGGGCTCCCACCGCAGGGAGTTGGTGGCCATAATCGATGACGTTGCCTTCGTGAATGATTCCAAGGCAACCAACCCCCATGCGGCTCTGGCTTCGGTCTCTTCGTTTGGGTCGGTCGTGCTTATCGCCGGGGGGCTCGCCAAGGGTCTCGATGTGGCTCCGCTGGCCACCGCACCCAACGTGACCCATTTGATAGCCATCGGGACCTCCGCGCCGGTCCTCCTGGAAGCGGCCGGGAGGGGACGGGCGACCGAGGCCGACTCCATAGAGGAAGCCGTCGCCCTCGCGGCCCGAATGGCGGAAGCGGGCGACACGGTGTTGCTGGCGCCGGGGTGCGCGAGCTTCGACATGTTCACCGACTACGCCGCCCGAGGCGACGCCTTCGTAGCGGCCGTGAAGAAGTTGACCGGACTGACTCCGGGCGGCGCCAGCTCGAGACCAGGAGGCGCCGCATGACATCCAATGTGACTTCGATCGCCAAAGTGCGGGCCGCGGCCCGACGCCGCTCGGACACTGCCCGGGTTAACACCCGGCTGGCCTCGATCCTGCTCGTATCGGTGGTCGTACTGCTGGTGATCGGGTTGGGTGAAACGCTATCGGCCTCTTCGATCCGGGGGATCGCCGATGCGGAGGACCGGTTCTTCTACTTCAAACGCCAGTTGCTCGGCCTCGGGCTGGGCATCGTGGCGATGGTGGGGGCGGCACGCCTGCCCTACCGCGCCTACCGGAAGTTGGCCCTGCCGTTTTTCTGG
>DATHSX010000356.1:0-22127 GCA_035463935.1 Acidimicrobiia bacterium
CTGAGCCGCGAAGACTCCGCCTAGTCCGGCTGCGGCCAACACCGCACTGGCGTTGGCCGTGGAGGTCACCACCGCCATCGGAATGCCGAGGCTCTGCAAATGTTGGAGGAGCCTCATCGATCCCGCGTAGACGTCCACCCCCTGCTGGTCGAGCAGCTGGCCCACCAGTTGGTTTTTCAGATTGCCAATCGCACACACCGTGAGGTAGCCGGGCGGAGCATCCGGCTCCCCCCAGGGGAGAGCGATGTCCCGGGAACGGAGAAACCCGTCCACGCCATCGAAGCGCGGCTTGCCGTCCACGTAACGGAGGTAATCGCCGTCGATGTCGAACGGCGCGAAAGGCCCACCGGTGGCCTGAGCTCGATGCCGGAGGTAGTCGTCGAAGGTTGCCTTCCAGGCCGAGGAATGAAGCCGGGCCGTGTCGGTTAGCACCCCGTCGAGATCGAACAGGACCGCCCGATATTTCATCCAATCGATGTCCGTAGCCACCGGCTGCATTTAACCGGTACTTACGGTGGGCGCGGTAGCGTTTGGGTAATGCGCGTCCTGGTCGTCGAAGATGAGCGCGATCTGGCCGACGCCATCGTGCGCGGGCTCCGTCGCCACGGATACGCGGTCGATGTCGCTTTCGGATCCGCGCCAGCCGAAGAAAAGCTCCGCTCCGGGGGCTACGACCTCGCCGTGCTCGACTGGAACCTTCCCGACGGCTCGGGGCTCGAGCTGTGCCGGCGAATGGTCGACGGCCGTCTCCCCAGCCTGGAAGGCCGCCGGCCCCGGGTGTTGATGCTCACTGCCCGCGACGACATCGAGGATCGCGTGGCGGGCCTCGACGCCGGTGCCGACGACTACCTGGTCAAGCCGTTCGCCTTCGCCGAACTGGCCGCCCGGGCCCGGGCCCTGCTGCGGAGGGAGGAGACCAAGCCCCCGGTGTTGGCGGTGGGAGACATATCCCTCGACCCCGCCCGCTTCGAAGCGAGCCGCGCCGGCAGCCCCCTCACCCTCACCGCTAAGGAATTCGCCCTGCTCGAATACCTCATGGCCCACGCTGGCGAGGTTCTGTCCCAAGAGACGCTGCTCGAGCATGTGTGGGATGAGATGGCCGACCCATTCACCAACACGGTCAGGGTGACAGTGTCCAACCTGCGCAAGAAGCTCGGCGAGCCCCAGCCGATCGAGACGGTTCCCGGTCGTGGCTACGTGTTGAGGCCGGGGCGATGATGCGAGACCGCCTCAGATTCTCCCGATCCATAAGGTTCCGTCTTTCCGCCCTTTACTCCGGGGTGGTGTTCGGTCTTGGGGGATTGGTGTTGGGCCTGGTCTACGTTGCGGTCCGCTGGCAGCTGACCCGCCAGACCGAGACCCGCATGATCCTGCGTGGTCAACAGCTGCAGATGGGCCAGTTCCAACTGATCATCGATCCTCGCCTGGAAGAGGCGCAGGTCCGAACCCTGGAGAGCCTCTTCAACCAGTTCGTTCTCGATCAGCTGGCTCGATACACCCTTGTTGCCCTCGGCTTGCTCTTCTTGATCAGCCTCGTCGTCGGTTGGGTCATAGCCGGAAGGGCGCTGGCACCGGTCAACCGCATTACCCAGGTGGCGAGGGAGATCGAAGCCTCCGATCTTTCCCGCCGGATCGCCCTGCCCGGCCCCGACGACGAGCTGACCCGACTGGCCGGGACCTTTGACGCCATGCTGGACCGGTTGGAAGGAGCGTTCGCCAGCCAGCGGCGCTTTCTGGCCGACACCTCCCACGATCTCCGGACTCCACTGTCGGTCATCAGAAGCAACGTCGAGGTCACTCTGGACGACCCCGAGGCCAGCTCCGACGAGTGGCGGCGAACCGGGGAGATCGTGGCCCGCAATGCTGCTGCCATGGGCTCGATGATCGAGGGGCTGCTGGCCGCCGCCCGGTTCGAGACCGGACAGGCGGCGATGGTGGGAGTCGACCTTGCGGCCTTGGTGACCCAGGCGGCCGACGATCATGAGGCTGCCGCCGCCGCGGCGGGAGTGAAAATCGATCTGGTGACCCGACCGGTCCAGGTTCAGGGCGATCCCCTGTCCCTACGCCGGGCCGTAGGCAACCTCATAGACAACGCCCTGCGGGTGGCGCCGGCCGGCTCCCTGCTCACAATCGGCGCCGGCCGGGTCGACGGCTGGGGCTTTCTCGGCGTAGCCGATCAAGGCCCGGGATTCCGCACCCCGTCGGAGGAACCGGGTCTTCGCGGCCCGGGCCTGGGCTTGAGCATCGTTGAGCAGGTGGCCCAACTGCACGGGGGGCGCTTCGCCGTGTTCTCCCGGGAACTCGAGCCGACCGGGACCACGATGATCGTCTGGATGCCGATCAACGGAGGAGAGAATCCACCTTCGATCAACCCTCTCTGATCGTTTACGGTCGCTTTAGCGGACTACCGGTACCTTCGCCGGAGAGGTATCAATGCTTGAGATGAATCGCACCGACCCGTCCGACGAACCCGCCAGCCCTCTCGCTCCGTCGGCTGCGCCCGCACATCCGCTGGCCGAACAGCCGTCCGCTGGAACCGGCTCGACCCCCCGGCCCGTGCCAGGCGGCCGGGGTCCCTCGCGGTGGCTGGCGGCGCTGCTGGGAGCTTTGGTGATGGCAGCCGGCGTTGGCGTGGGGTGGCTGATCGGTAATGACGCCGGTGGCGATGGCCCCGTCTCCACCACCACCGCGGCGACGGTCCTCGCGCCGACGCTGGAGCCTGGCGAAGAGCCTGTCGCCGCCGTGGCCGCGGCGTTGCTTCCCTCGATGGTGCAGATCGAGAACGGGTTCGGCCTGGGCTCGGGCTTCGTCTACCAAGAGGACCTGGTGCTCACGGCCGCCCACGTGGTCGAGGGCTCCAATCAGGTGACGGTGCGCTTCGCCGACGGCAACCAGGCGCAGGGCACCATCCTCGGCAGCGACACCGCCCATGATGTGGCGGTGATCGGGGTGGAGACCGGCGACACCGCTCCCGCTCCGCTGGCGCTCGACTCAGAGCCGGTCGTCGGTCAGCTGGCGGTGGCGCTAGGGAGTCCCTGGGGGCTCGAGCAGACCGTGACCTCGGGCGTGGTCAGCGCGGTCGATCGGCCGATAGCGGACGCCACTTCGGCCCAGGTACTGATCCAGACCGATGCCTCGATCAATCCCGGCAACTCCGGGGGAGCGTTGGCCGACCGTCGAGGTCGCGTGATCGGCGTCAACGTCGAGATCTTCACTCTTACGGGCAGCAGCAGCGGAGTCGGTTTTGCGGTGCCGATCGACGTCGCTTACGCCATCGCCGGGGAGATCGTGGCCGGGACCCCGATCGAGACCGCCTATCTGGGTGTGACCGGGGAGAACGCAGCGGGCGAACAAGCCGGGGCCGTCATCACTGAACTGGTGGAGGAAGGGCCGGCGGCGGCTGCCGGCCTCGAGGTGGGCGATCTTGTCACGGCAGTCGACGCCCAGTCCGTTCGCTCCATGGGGGATCTGGCCGCCCGGATCCGCAGCTATCGCCCCGGCGACGAGGTGGTACTCGATGTCCTCCGCGACGGTCAGACGCTGCACCTCACCATCACTCTCGGGACGCGTCCCGGCGACTGAAACCGGGTCGGTCAGTGTGGGTTCGAACCGCTATCACCGCCAGCGATTTGCGGTGACAAAACCGGTTTCACCGTCCAAGACCGATTTACCGTCACAAGACCGATCTACCGTCACGAGACCGGCATACCGTCACGAGACCGGGGCGATCAGTTCCCACAGCCGGTCAACGTGTTGAGCCGTAGTCCAGGTCTGGCCGATCGCCACCCTTATGAAAGACCGGTCGTCGATCACCGACGGGGTCACATAGAAGTGACCCGATCCATTGATGGTCCCGGCCAGTTCTGTGGTTGCGGCATCGCCGTCGACGTGGCGGAAGCAGACCAGCGAGAAGGGGACCGGAGCGATCAACTCCAGCCGCGGATGAGAAGCGATCCGGTCGGCCAGGTTCCGCGCCAAGCCGACGTGTAGGCGAATGAGCGAACGAAGTCCTTCGGCGCCGTAGGAACGGATCACCCACCAGAGCTTCAGCGCCCGGAATCTACGGCCCAGCGGCACGTGCCAGTCTCGATAGTCGACCACCGCGGTGGTCTCGGCCGCCGCCCCCCGCAGGTAGGGAGGAAGGATGCTGAGAGTTTCCAGCAAGGGCTGGCGGTTGGCCACGTACATGACGGAGCAGTCGAAATTGGTCATCAGCCATTTGTGGGGGTTGAAGACGTAGCTATCGACCAGGTCCAGACCTTGCTGGTGATGCCGGAACTCGGGACAGATCATGGCGCTGCCGGCGAAGGCAGCATCGACGTGGTGCCACAAGCCGTAGTGGCGGGATATCTCCCCGACCCGGGCCACCGGATCGATCGCAGTGGTGCCGGTGGTGCCCACGGTCGAGCAGACGAACGCGGGAACCAGACCGCGATCGATGTCCTCGACGATCGCTGCCTCCAGCGCCACCGGGTCCAGGGCGTAATCCCCGTTGACTGGGACCGGACGGTATTGCCCGAACCCCGCCACGCGGGCCCCCTTCTCGATCGAACTGTGGGCCTGGGCACTGGCGTAGGCAACGAGCGTCTCGATGGGCGACACCCGCGAGCGAAGATGGCGGGCTACGACCAGCGCGGTGTGAGTGGAGTCGGAGGCAGACATCTGGATCACCCCGCCCCCAGGACCCGCCAGCCGCCAGGCTGAGGGCAAGCCCATGAGCTCCACCAGCCAGTCGAGCACCCGCATCTCGACCTCGGTGGTGACGGGGCTCGTCGACCACAGCATCCCCTGCTGGCCCAGCCCGGCAGCCGCCAGTTCCCCCAGAATGGCCGGCGGAGAGATGTTGGCCGGGAAGAATCCGAACCAGCCCGGGTGCTGCCACCCGGTAAGACCGGGCTTGACCACGCGATCGAGGTCGGCCAGCAGGTTGGCGAAGGGCTCAGGTTGTTCGGGGGCCGAGGGAGGGAGCAGCGCCCCTATGTCTCCGGGTTTCACGTCCGGAATCAACGGCAGCCGTTCGACCTCAACGAGGTAGTCGGCCACCCAATCGACCAACTCATGGGCGTTGCGGCGGAACTCCTCGATGGGCATGTGGGGCATGGGAGAGAACAGTAGGCAGGAGGCCAGCAGGCGGGAGACCAGTCGGCCTTTGGCGGCAGGGGGCAGTCGGCAGAAGGGCGGAGGCCGAGCTGCCTACTGTTGGCTGATGGACTTCGCCCTCCCTCCTTCCGACGACCCGGACCGTCTCGAGGTGAGGCGCTGGCTGGAGACCCATCCCAACCCGTCCCCGCGAGTGATGGCCGAGGCAGGTTATGTGGTCCCGGGCTGGCCGCGACCGTGGGGCCGGGCGGCGGCTCCCACCCAGCAGCTAGTGATCAGCCAGGAGATGGAAGCGGCCGGGATCGACCCCCACCAGCACAACCCGATCGGGATCGGCTGGGCCGGACCGACCATCCTGGCCGCCGGCACCGGCGAGCAGAAAGATCGGTTTCTGTGGCCGCTCCTGCGCGGGGAGGAGTTCTGGTGCCAGCTCTTCTCCGAGCCTGGTGCCGGCTCGGACCTCGCCGGTCTGTCAACCAGAGCCGAGCGTGACGGCGACGACTGGATCGTCAACGGTCAGAAGGTGTGGACCACCTGGGCCGGACAGGCCGACTTTGGGATCCTTCTCGCCCGGACCGATCCGGGGGCGCCCCGGCATCGGGGTATCAGCTACTTCATCTGCCCCATGCGCCAGGATGGGATCGAGGTGCGCCCCATCAAGGAGATGACGGGCCGGTCCCACTTCAACGAAGTATTCATCTCGGACGTCCGGATCCCGGGCAACCTTTTGGTTGGAGCCGAGAATCAAGGTTGGGCGCTGGCCAAGCTCACGCTGGGGAACGAACGTATCTCGCTCTCCGGCGGGGGGGTGCTGTGGGGTATGGGCCCGACCACCGCAGAGGTGCTCGACTCTCTGCGCGGCCGCCTTGGCGGGCCGGCCCGCGATCGGGCGGCCACCCTCTTCATCGAGGGCGAGATCATCAGGCTGCTGGGCTACCGGATCGTGTCCGACTTCATAGCCGGGAGACCGCCGGGACCGGAAGTGGCCGTGAAGAAGTTGGTGGCGGATCGCCACGGACAACGAGCAATGGACCTGGTCCGCGACTGCATGGGGGCGGAGGGGATGGTTGCTGGCGAAGACGAGGCTGCCTGGGGCTATCTGTTCTCCCCCGCCCTGACCGTTGGCGGCGGCACATCGGAGATCCTCCACAACGTCATTGGCGAGCAAGTGCTCGGTCTGCCCAAGGATCAGGCGGTCGAGGGCCAGCACCTTTGAGGGCGTCGCATCAATCCGGGGCCAGCAGGCGATAGACGGTGCGGCCGAGCTCCTCGACGAGTGGCCCGGCCCCACTGTGGAGGACCATCGGGTTTTGCAGACCCTGGAGAATCACCATCAGCGATCGGGACAGCACAGCCACGTCGCCATTGCGCAGTTTTCCCGCGGCAACGCCGAGTCTGACAAACCGGGCGATCATCTCCAGCTGCTCTTCGCCTCGACGCCGGTACACCTCGATGACATCCTTGGAATCGGGAAGGCGGGCGACCGATAACCGAACCAGCCGGGCGTCATGGGTGAACCGCTTGACCACCGTCCTAACCAGCTGTCGGGCGGTGACCTCCCAACCCTGCTCGAGCAGATCCTCCACGGTGAGGATGCCCGCGACCTCCTCGCCGATCTGGGCCAGGGCCGCATCAAAAGCGGCCGCCAGCAGGGCGTCCTTGGATCCGAAGTAGGCATAGAGCGTGGCCGGAGAAACGCCGGCCACCTCGGCCACGCCCTCGGGCAGCAGCGTGCCGGTTCGCCTAACGACCTCCCTGGTGGCCTCGACCAGGCCCTGGTACGTAGCCCTGGTCTTGCGCGTGGCGGGCAGCGTGGGCACCCGGGTCAGGTTAGTTAGAGCCGCTTGGTGATCGGGCCGCGGTCAAACAGAGGGCAAGTCCAATTGCTAACCTTAGAACTAGAGATGCTATCCACGTCGACCGAGGTGGCGTCTGTCGCCCTGTCACTGGCTCTTCTGGCCCGGGAAACCGCTTCCGATGCCGAAGAAAAGTCCCAGGTCGCGGACAACTTCATCGCTGCTTTCCGCCAGTCCGGACTGCCGGGGGTCACACTCCCGGTCAGTGCCGGGGGCGTGGTCATCGACGTGCCCTCGATCCTCGACGCCATCCGCATAGTGGGGAGCGGCGACGGGTCGGCAGGGTGGGTGACGATGATCTATCTGGTCACCGCCGCGGCGGGCCACTACCTGAGCCCCGCTTGCCTCGGTGAGGTATTCGGGCGCGGGGGCGATGCGCTGGTGTGCGGCGTGCTCGCGCCGCGGGGAACCGCCCGGCGGGTGCCCGGGGGATATCGATTGTCGGGACGGTGGCCATTTGCCTCCGGTTGCCGCCACGCTGCCTGGATCAGCCTGGGGGCGATGAGCGAGGGAGGCGGTGTTGCCAGCTTCCTGCTCCCGATCGGTGACATCACCATCCAGGAAACCTGGGACGTGATGGGGTTGCGGGCCAGCGCCAGCCACGATGTCGAAGCGCTGGACTGCTTCGTTCCCGAACACCGAGTCTTCGACCTCAACGCTGCGGCGAACACCAACGAACCGGTGGGCCGGTTTCCCATCTACGGGTTGCTGGCGGCGGGAATCGCGGCAGTCTGCCTGGGCATCGCGGAGGCAGCCATCGGTGAGGCTCTCGATCTGGCCGGAGCCAAGGTCCCCACCGGCTCCAGACGCCGGCTGATCGATCGGCCGGCTGTTCAGGAGGCGATCGGCCGATCGAAGGCCCTGGTCGAGTCCGGCCGCACCTATCTCCTCGACCGCGCCCGCGACGTCACAGAGTCAGGGCCTCCCCCGGCCCTGGAGGCACGGGCCCGGCTGCGTTTGGCGGCCACGCTGGCCGTCGACTCCGCCCGGGAGGCGGTCGACCTGATGTACTCGGCGGGAGGAGGCAGCTCGCTCTATTCGCGGTCGCCGCTTCAGCGGCACTTCCGGGACATCCACACGGCCACCCAGCACATGATGGTGGCGCAACCAACCTGGGAACTGGCGGGGAAAGTCCTGATCGGACTCGAGGTGGATACGTCAAACCTCTGAACAACTGCCAACCTCCGAACAACTGGCAACCTCTGAACAGGTGGCAACCTCTGAACAGGTGCCAACCTCTGAACGGGTAGATGGTGATCGGGCACCGGTAGGGTGCGCCAGTGCCTTCCGGGGTGGTGATTCCGCTATGGCTCGATCGCCCTCCGCTGGAGGCCATCGAGGTCGGACATACCGCCGAGGCCCATGGCTACCCCGAGATCTGGGTGGGCGAGATGCTCCACTTCGACGCGTTCGCCCTGGCCACCGCGCTGGCGGTCCGAACCCGGGTCGCGACCATCACGGTGGGCCCGGTGGCGGTGGGTCTGCGCGACCCGGTCGGCATCGCCATGGGGGTCGGTTCGGTCGGTGTGCTGGGAGGTCGCCACGCCCGTCTGGCGCTCGGCGCCTCGACGCCGGTGGTAGTGGAACGCTGGCACGGCCGGACCTGGGGAAGAGAGCAGGAAAGGATGGCGGAGGCGATCGCCCGTATTCGCACCGTGCTGGCCGGCCGCCGCACCGAGCATCGAGGCCCCCACTTCCGCTCACAAGGCTTTCGTTCCGCGCTGGGTGCCGTGCCGGCGCATATCAGCGTGGCCGCCCTCGGTCGGCGAATGCTGGAGATGGCAGGCGCTCACGCCGATCGCGTCGTCATGAATCTCGTGACACCAACCCAGGTCGAAGAGGCCATGAGTCGAGTGCAGGTCCCCATGGCGGTCTGGGTGGTGGCGGGCGTGGAGCCCGCCGAGGACGCCTGGCAGCAAGTGCGTCGCCAGCTCGCCCGCTACCTCGCTGCCCCCGGGTACGGAGAGGTATTGACCAAGGCGGGATGGGGTGGGCTGGTCACCGACGCCCGGGCCGGCCGACCCTTGTCCGATCTGGCCGCGGCGATGACCACGGACGAATTGGCCCGGGTGACTGCGCTGGGCTCCCGCCACGACGTCGAGGTCGTCCTTGACTCGTATGAACGGACCGGAGCCGAGGTGATGGTGGTGCCGGTGACCGCCGGGGACCCCGGCGGAGCGCGGACCTTGCGCGCTTTAAGTGGCTGAGGGGGTGCGCTGGACAGCCAGCTCGAACAACCTCTTGGCGGCATCGCCCATGTCGGCAAACCGCGTATCGCGGGTTTGGCCGCGCAGCCAGCGAATGAAGATCTGCTGTAGAACCACGGCCAGCTTCCAGGTGCCGAAGACCAAATACCAGTCGAAACCATCGAGTTGGCGCCCGGTTCGCCGTCCGTACCTCTCGAGGGCCTGGGCACGGGTCAGAAAACCGGGAACGGTGGTAGGCATGGGATTCAGGGTGGCGGGCACCTCGCCCGGCCCGTACCAGACCGCCAGGACGGTGCCCAGGTCGGCCAGGGGGTCGCCCCGGGTGCACATGTCCCAGTCGTATACGGCCACGCAACGACCGGGGTCATCGAAGGCCACTGCCATGTTGTCGAGGCGCCAGTCGTTGTGGACCAGGGTGGGCGCCGGGGAGGTGGGGATGTGGTCGGCGACCCAGTCGGCGACCTGATCGGCCACGGCATTGTCCTCATGCCGGGCCCGCTGCCATCGTTCGAGCCAGCCCTGGACCTGGCGATGGAGAAACCCTTCGGGGTGGCCCAGATCGCCGAGCCCGCACTGGTCCGGATCGACTGCGTGCAGATCAGCCAGGGTATCGATGACCACCTCGGAGAGTCTGCGGTTGGCGACCTGGTCGACACCTGCGCCGAATCGCTCCGGCACGTTATTGCGAATCACCACTCCCCGGCGTCTCTCCATCACGAAGAACGGAGAGCCGATGACGGACTCGTCTTCACAGAGCACGTAGGCTCGGGGAGCGGGGGGAAAGCTGCGCCAGAGCTGGGAGAGGACCTTGTACTCGCGGGCCATGTCGTGCGAGCCGGGGGCAACCGGGCCGAGCGGTGGCCTGCGGAGCACGTACTCGGCCTCGGGGTAGGCCAGCAAGTAGGTGAGGTTGGCGTGGCCACCCGGGAACTGCGCCGTGTCGGGTATGCCCGCCGCTCCCGGGATTCGCCCCTCCAGGAAGGAGGCCAGTCGCGAGACGTCGAAGCGCTCCTCCTCCCGGACCTCGATCAACTCGGGCGGCTCCACGACCGGGAGGGTAGGCAATTAAGGTCGGCCGGTGGCCACACCGTTTGAGCTGTCCTCCCGTCTGGTCGACGACGTCGCGGACCGGTTCCCGTTGACGGGGACCATCCTGGGAGCCCGGGGTGTCGACCACAGGTGGAACGACTTCAGCCCTGACGGCACGGCCGCCGGGCTGGATCTCACGCGGCGCTACCGGGCGGCGTTCGCCGAGCACTTGGACCATCCCGATAAGTGGCAGCGGCACGCCGCCCGGGTCTGTCATGACCGCCAGGTGGAACTGGAGGCCTCCCATGATCAGGGCGCCCGCTATTTGAAGCTCCGCCACACCGCCGGCTTTCTCGAAGACGTGCGCGACATCTTCGATCAGATGGATAAATCGAACGACGAGGGATGGGCGAACGTGGCCAGCCGTCTGGAGACGGTCGACCAGCCGGTGGCCGGGGCCATCGCCACTTTCGAGGAAGGCCGGGGCCGGGGCCAGGTGGTCGCCCGCCGTCAGGCGGAGTCGGTGCTACAACAGACCCGCCACCTGGCCGGCGAAGGCTCCAAGTGGCTGGGCCTCGCCCGGGCCGCGGCCGAAGCGGCCTCGCCGCTGGCCGCACGGGTGGCGGCCGCGGTCGATCACGGGCGGGGGGTCATGGCGGGCTTCGCCGACTACGTCGAAGGTACCTATCTCCCCGACGCCAACCCCGTCGATGGGGTAGGGAGGGAGCGGTACGTGGCCGCCGCCGAGCGATGCCTGGGGGCGGTAATCGATCCGTTGGAGACCTACGACTGGGGATGGGAGGAGGTCCATCGCCTGAATCGAGCGATGAAGGAGACGGCGGCCACCATCGACCCGGATCTCACGCTGGCCGGAGTGATCGAGATGCTGGAGACGGACCCGTCCTACGCGGCCTCCAGTCAGGAGGAATTCGTAAGGTTCATACAGGAAATCGAGAATCAGGCCCTCACCACGCTGAACGGGGTCCATTTCGAGGTTCCCGAGTCGATCCGCTCGGTGAGCGTCAATGCCGTCCCCCCCGGGGCGGCCCTGGGTGCCTACTACCTGGCGCCAACCGAAGACTTCAGCCGGCCCGGCGGCATCTGGTACTCATTCGGAGACAGACAGCAGATCCCGCTCTGGGGGGAGGTATCGACTGCCTACCACGAGGGTTTTCCGGGGCACCACCTCCAGCAGGGTCTGCTGATGATGATGTCCGAGAACCTGTCGCGCGCCCAGCGTCTGCTGATCTGGTACTCGGGCTTCTCGGAAGGATGGGCTCTGTATACGGAGCGCTTGATGGATGAACTGGGTTTCTTCGACCAGCCCCATTACCTCCTGGGCATGCAGTCGGGCCAGCAGCTTCGGGCTTGCCGGGTGGTGATCGACATCGGGTGCCACCTCGGCCTGCGAATCCCGGGCACGGCCGAGGTGGCGCCGGGCGAAACCTGGAGCTACGAGGCGGCGGTGGAGACGCTGCAACGCGTTGCTGGCCTCCCGCCGGATGTCGCCCACTCCGAAGTCAAGCGCTATCTGGGATGGCCCGGGCAGGCGATCAGCTACAAGGTGGGGGAGCGGGCGATCCTCGGCATCCGCGAGGCCGAGAAGAAACGCCAGGGCGCCAGTTTCGACCTCAGGGCCTTCCACCAGCGGCTGCTCGGATGGGGCGACATCCGCCTGGACTATCTCGCCGAGCTCACTAGAGGCAACGGTGGGCCTGGCTGAGCTTCAACAGCCGAACTTCTCCAAAGTGGGAAAGGGGTTGACGGCCGGGCCGTCGGCGGGGTGGATCTCGAAATGGAGGTGGGGCCTCCCCCCCAGCGCGTTGCCACTGTCGCCGACGGTTCCGAGCTGGCTGCCGGCTTCGTAGTAGCCGTCGGTGCCGACGCTATCCAGGTGGGTTCCGATGTAGGTGGTGCCGTCGTCCCCGTAGAGGCGGAACTGGAGACCGCCGATCCGGCCGTTCTGGAAGATGGCCGTCCCGGCCACCGGCGCCATGACCGCCGCGCCCTTTGCTGCAAACAGGTCGTTGCCCTCGTGGAATCGTCCCCCGGAGCGGGGAAACCCCCAGTCGTTGAAGTAGGTCGCCCCCGGCACCGGGCAGGCCCAAGAATTCACTGCGGCGGGTACTTCCAGTTGCTGTCCGATGCGGATCAGGTTGGGATCGGCGAGGTTATTGGCGGCGGCCAGGGCCTCTACCGTCGTGCCGTAGCGGGCGGCCACGGTGGCCAGGTTGTCGCCGGCGGTCACGGTGTAGGCCGACGGCGGGGGGGTGGCCGCTTCGGCCACAAAGGCCGTGCCCGCGAGTCGCAGGACGGTGCCGACGTAGATCATCGAGGTATTGGAGATGCCGTTGGCGGCGGAAAGGGCCTCCACCGTGGTCCCGTATCGAGCCGCGATCGCGGCCAGCGTCTCGCCGGCCGCCACCGTGTGGGTCTGCCCCTCGGGAGCCACAGGAGCGGCAGCAGCCGGGGCGGGGGTGGGGCCGCCTGCGGCGGGTACCGCGAGGTGCTGGCCGGGTCGGATCAAATTGGGGTCGGGGAGGTTGTTCGCCGCGGCGATGGCGTTGACCGTGGTGCCGTAGCGGGCGGCGATGGCCGCCAGGGTGTCGCCCGGGGCGACGAGGTGGGTTCCCGCCCCGGTCGAAGCCTGTCCAGGGATGACAAGCATCTGGCCAACCCGGATCAGATCGGGGTTGGTGATGCCATTGGCCGAGATCAACTCCGAGGCACGGACCCCGAACCGGCCGGCGATGTTGCCAAGAGTGTCTCCCTTCTTCACCTCGTAGTCGGCGCTGAACGCGACGACGAAGCCGCTAATGGCCACGGCAGCGGCGAACATCCGGAATCGTTTGGCGTGTAACACGCCATCCTCCTGTCCGGCCCCTGTCCGCCCGGAAGGAACACCACCCTACACCGAGTAGGCCTTCGCGCCCAACTACCAGCGGTTTTTGGCGATACCACGAACAACCAAGTGCGAGGAGATCGGCTTGGTCCGGCTAGTCGCCGCGGGCCGCCCGGAGTTGGCCGCAGGCGGCCTCGATGTCCTGACCGCGGGTTTCGCGCACGGTGACGTTGACACCTTGTGCGGTCAGCGATTGGGCAAAGCTGGCGATGCGGACCGGCCCGGTTGGCCGATCCAGGCTGAGAGGGGTGGGGTTGAGCGGGATGAGGTTGACGTGGGCGCGTAAACGCCGGGCGATCGCGGCCAGCTTCGCTGCCTGGTCGAGGCTGTCGTTGACACCGTCGATCATGGTCCACTCGATCGATATCCGACGGTGCTTGCGTTCGAAGTAGTGGGCGGCTGCCGCCTCCACCTCTGCCAGCGGGTACCGCCGGTTGAGGGGTACCAGGCGGCTGCGCAGCGAGTCGTCGGCAGCATGCAGGCTGACCGCCAGATTCACCGGCCAGGGCTCCTCGGCCAGCCTTCTCATGCCCGGGACCACCCCCACCGTCGAGACGGTGATCGATCGGGCGGACATGCCCATCACCTCGATCAAGCGGCGGAGGCCCTCGCGGACCCGCCGGTAGTTGGCCAGGGGCTCGCCCATGCCCATGAAGACCACATTGGTTAGGTGGTCGCTGGTGCCAGGGAGGTCGGCGGCGCGTAGCCAGGCCTGGGCGTAGGCGACCTGGGCCATGATCTCGCCCGGCTCGAGGTGGCGTTCGAACCCGAACTGCCCGGTGGCACAGAAGGTGCAAGCTAGCGCGCAGCCCGCCTGGCTGGAGATGCAGAGCGTGGCCCGGTGGGGGTAATTCATCAGCACCGCTTCGATGGCGGCGCCATCGTGGGCCCGGAATAGCCACTTCCGGGTGCGGCCACCATCGGTCGATCGCTCCACCTCGACCCGGAACGGCCAGAGCCGGTCGCGCAGCTGAGCCCGGATGGGGCCGGGGAGGTTGCTCATCTCATCTGTGGTCGCCACAGGCGTCCGGTACAGCCAGTGCTGCAATTGACCGGCCCGGAACGACGGTTCCCCGGGGAGCAGTTCGGCGAGTTGCTCGGGCGCGATCAGGTAGGGCATCTCGTGGTCGGCAGTGGAGCGACCAATGCTACGGCCGCGGCCCCGGGTATCTGCGGGGGCCGGTCGCTCCTACACTCGCCCCGGCTCATGGCGGAAATACGTCGGCAATGGTTCCGGGGACCGATCGGGTACCGCGACGCCCAACTCGAATCATCCGACCTCACCGCAGTGATGACGTTGTTCGTCGTCGGGATCCCGGCCCTGGTGGTCGGGGCTGACCTGGTCGCCCAGGGGATCGGTCTGGTCCAGCTGATACTGGCGGTGCCGCTAGGTTCGCTGCTGGGCGCGGCGGTGGTGGGGATGGTCGGCCGCCAAGCTTCGGGCGCCGGGGTGCCTTCGGCCTACCTCAGCCGGTCCGGATTCGGGTCGCTGGGCGCGGTACTCGTGGGAGTGGTCAGGCTGGCGTTGACGGGGGCCTGGGCGGGGATCGTGTTGCGGATCGGTGCCGGTTGGGTGCAGTCGGGTCTCGCCTACTTCGGTGTCTCGATACCGGCCTGGGCGGTGATCACGGTCATCGGAGTGCTCGCCGCGGCCTTGTTCCTCCCCGGACCCGCATGGGTGGTCGTCCATGTCCTCCGTCGGCGGCTCTTCTGGTTGGCGGTGCTGATGTTGCTGGCCGGCGCCTGGAGGATCCTTTCGGAGCCGGGACCAGCGACCAGCGAGGTGACCCGCGGAGGCTTCCTCGAGACCTTCGATGCCGTCATGGGGCTTGCCCTCCTGTGGTCGGTGGTCGGAGGCGACATCGGCGGCTATGGCCGTCGGGAACAGGAGACCGCCATCGGCCTGGGTTACGGGTTTGGTGTGGCATCGCTGCTGTCCATCATGGCCGGCGCCATCTTGGCGACCCGCGTGGACGGGTTCCCGCATGAGGGAGTGGTCTTTGGGGCCGGGGCCATCGGGGCTCTCCTCGTCCTTCTCTGGGTGCCGCTGATGGAGGTCGATGGAGCCGGGGGCCTTACCGCCTCCAGCGCCTGGTCGCTGGAAACCATCGTCCCCTGGATCGCCCCGCGACTATTGATGGGGGCGGTGACGGCCGGAGCGATCGCGGCTGCCGTCGCTGTTCCCGTCGATACGCTCCGGGAGGTGGCCGACCTGGCCTTGATGTTGTTTGCCCCCGCCGTCGGTGTGATCCTGGTCGATGCCTACGTGGTGCGTGGGGGGGCCTTTTCCGCTGATGAACTGATCCGCTGGCGAGGCGATTACGGGCTGCTCAATCTGGTGGGCCTGGTCTGCTGGGCGGCGGCGGCCGCGCTGGTGATGTGGCTGCGCCCGCCAGCCGACCTGTTCCGGGATTGGCTCCCTGACTGGTCGGGCCAGGGCCCGACCGGCCTGCCCGTGCTGCTGATCGGATTGGCAGCAGCGGCCCTCCTTTATTTCGTCATCGGCCAGGTAATTCTCGGCCGGGCCGGCCGTACCTATCACATGCGCGGGGTCTGAGCCTCAGGCCGGTTCGGCTGGCGAGCGGTCAACCCCGTCCTCCTCTGCCACCCGGAAGACGGGCGGGGCCTTCTCCCGGGGCGCCGGAATGGAGATCAGCCTCTCCCGCATCGCCCAGGCCACCCCGACCAGGGCCCCGATGACGGCTACGACCCGTAGAAACCGCTTCATGGAGCCGAGGTTACCAATGGCGGGCAGGCGGTGGACACGTCGATGGCCCGCTCCGAAAACGGCGTATGGTGCCGAAGATGCTGAAGGTCGACTACTACCTACCCCCCACGACCTCGCTGCGCGACGTCGAGGAGGCGGCCCGGGAGGCGGCCAGTCTAGGTCACGACGGCTTCTTTTCGGCCGAGACCAGCCACGATCCGTTCATGCCCCTGGCTCTAGCTGCCCGGACCGCCCCCGGTTTGACGCTCGGCACGGCCATCGCCGTTGCCTTTCCCCGCTCGCCCATGATCACGGCCAATCTGGCCTGGGACCTTGCCTCTCTGTCGGGCGGCAACTTCATCCTCGGTCTCGGCACCCAGGTCAAGGCGCACATCACCCGGCGGTTCTCGGGAGAGTGGCTGTCGCCCGGGCCGCGGATGCGCGACTACCTCCTGGCGCTTCGTTCGATCTTCCGGTGCTGGCAGACCGGCGAGCCTCTCCGTCACGAGGGGGAGTTCTATCGGTTCTCACTGATGACGCCATTCTTCAATCCCGGGCCGATCGCTCATCCCGAAGTGCCCCTGGCCGTGGCCGGTGTCGGCCCCTACATGTGCCGGTTGGCCGGTGAGCTCTGTCAGGCGTTTCATGTCCATCCATTTCACACCGTGCGCTACCTCGACGAGGTGGTGCTGCCGCAGATGAAATCTGGCGCCGAACGAGCGGGACGGACCCTTGGCGACGTGGAGCGCATCACCACCGTTTTCGTCGTGACCGGCCGGGATCAGGCAGAACTCGAACAGTCCGTCGCTCCGGTCAAACAGCAGATCGCCTTCTACGCCTCCACTCCCGACTATGCGCCGGTGCTGGAACTGCACGGTTGGGAGGTCGGAGAAAGACTGCGGGCGATGAGCAGGCGGGGAGAGTGGGCCGCCATGGCCGACGTCGTCACCGACGACATGGTGGAAGCCGTGGCGGTCGTTGCTCCGCTCGACCGGTTGGGCCCGGCGATTGGGGACCGTTATGGGGATAGGGTGCAGCGCGTGGGCTACTACGCCCTGGCGACGGGGCTGGGACTAGCCAAAGAGGAATGGACCGAGCTGATCAGGGCCACCCGCGGCGACTGATTACTCCGTGACGGGCTGGTAGGGGAGCCGGTCCTCGGTCCTGATGGCTGGCGCCAGGCCCGGGGGGAGGTGGCCGAGATCGTTGAAACCCGCCAATCGGGGTGCCGATAGCGACGGCCCCGTGAGCTCGATGGTGGTGATGCCGGTGTTGCCCACCGCTCCCAGCCCCCGCCGGAAGATATTGCCGCCGGGGGCGAGTCCGGCTGCCCACATCGCGGCGCTCAGGGCCGGTCCGCCGTGAGTGGCGATCAAGAGGATGCCGTCACTCGATTGGGTGCCGGCGTGCTCGGCGATCGCCCGGGTTGCCCGCTCCCGAACGATGTGCCAGCTTTCTCCCCCGGGCCGATCGACGTCCTCTCCTCGCACGTAGGCCGACCACAACGAAGGCCATTGCTCTTCGATCTGGGTGGGCAGCAGTCCGCTCCACTCCCCGTTGTCGATCTCGCGGAGCCGGCGGTCGGGCTCGACGTCGATCCCCAAGGCGCGGGTCAGGCCCTGGACCGTGTCCAGGGACCGGGCCAGATCCGAAGAGACGATGCGGGTGATCGGCAACGTCAGCAGACGCCTGGTCAGAGCGGCTGCCTGGAGCCGGCCGATCTCATCGAGGGGCACGTCCTGCTGGCCGATGAAGCGATGCTCCGTATTGCCCTTGGCCCGGGCGTGACGTACCACCAGCACGGTTCTCACCGCATCACCTCATGACACCGCGGCCGTGGCGGTCGCCCCGCGGGGATCGGCGGCGGCAGTGCGCAGTCCATTTTCGTCGATAGTGATCACCGACACCGGCCCCCACCCATGCTGGGTCTGGTGGCGGACCGCCACCTGGTGGCCCCGGGCTTCGAGACCGTGGATGACCTCGGGAGGCGCATGCGATTCCACCGCCACGACGGACGCGGCCGCGTTGATGGGCTGGATCATCCATCGGGGCCGGGCCTGAGCCGGTCCCGGCTGCATCCGGGATCCGAAAACGCGGATGGCCGTCTGCAGGAGAAGCTGGGGCTGATAGTCACCGCCCCGGGTTCCCAGCAGCCCGGCCAGGCGACCGCCCCTCGTCCACAGGGAGGGAGAAAGGGTATGAAGCGGACGTTTCCCGGGGGCGAGTTCGTTGGGGTGGCCCGGACGGAGGTCGAACCCCGCCCCGCGGTTATGAAGGAAGAACCCGGCCTCCCCCGCCCCGATCCCCGATCCGATTCCCATGAAGTTGGACTGGATGAATGAGACCCCCAGGCCCTCGTGGTCGACCACGCAGAGGTAGGCCGTCCCTCCCGGCGCCGGAAGAGGCGGTGCCAGGATCGCCGCCCGGTCGCGGTCGACCAGACCGAGGGACCGGGTCAGGCGCGTCAAGGAAACGAGCTCGTCGGCCGGGACCGGGGCGAACTGCGGGTCGCTTAGAACCTCACCCCGGTCGGCGGCCATGAACCGATAAGCCTCGATGGCCAAATGCCAGGCGAGCGGGTCCTCGGAATCGGAAGGTGGTCGCAGCAACTCGTACAGACCCGCACTGGCCAGGGTCAGGTATCCCTGGGTGTTGGGCGGAGTGGTCCAGCCGGTGAGCCCGAAGACGTCCAGGGCCAGCGGCTCTACCCAGTCCGAGCTCGGGCTAGCCAGGTCGGCCTCGGTCAGCACGCCGCCCGTGGCCGCCACCACCGCGGCGCCCGCTTTGCCCATGTAGAACCCGGCGCGTCCCCTGCTGGCGATCTCCCCCAAAACCCCGCAGAGGCCGGGCCGGGCGAGCCGGGACCCGACCGCCGGAGGGTCGCCCCCGGGGAACAAGCCGAGGCTGGCGGGCTGGGCCGCCAGCTGATCCCGCCGGGCGGTCAGCGCCGCGGCCAGCTCAGGCGACGCCGGGAAGCCGTCCCGGGCCAGGCCGAGGGCGGGACCGAGGAGGTCGGGCCAATCCAACGTGCCGAAGCGGTCGTGCAAGGCGATCCAGCCATCCACGCATCCAGGCACGGTCACCGCCTGGGGGTCGAAGGGAGGCACGACCGTGTGGCCCGCAGCCCGCAGCCTGCCAGCGTCGGCTCCGGCACCCGCCCGGCCGGAGGAGTTGAGGACGTTAGGGCGGTCCTCGCCGTCGCGGTGAACCAGGGCGAAGAGATCGCCGCCGATCCCGCAGGTCTCCGGAGCGACCACCCCGAGCACGGCGTCGGCCGCCAGGGCGGCGTCGACGGCGTTGCCCCCGCGGCCGAGGGCGGTCATCGCCGCCTGGCTGGCGAGGGCATGGGGGGTCACTACCGCCGCCCCGTAGGTCTGAAGCTGGGGGCCTTGCGGTGGCGCGGACGCCAGCGTCACGTCAGCGACGAAGCTCCGGGATGTGACGGTTCAGGGCGTCGAGAACGGCCCTGACGACGGCCCGACTGCTCTCGCCATTGGCCAGGGCGGAGCCCACCATCAAACGTTCGGCCCCCTCGGTGACCATCACCACTTGTGCGATCGCCACGGGTTGCGAACCCAAAAGTGGGATATCGACCGCGGCCACTCCGATGGCGGTGGTTTCCTGCAGGGCCTGTTTGAGCGCTTCGAGTGTGGCCTCGGCCACCAAGCGATTGCGCGTGGTGTGGGCGGCCGCTCCCGCGACTTCCCCGATCAGGGTGTCCCCCTGCCAGCCCAGCGTGACCGCCACCTTCGTGCGGTTGCCGTCCACCTGCTCAGACACATCGACGATCACTGGCCGGTCACCCTGGGAGAGGTCGGGGTCCGGAAGCTGAACCACCGACACCACCCTGCGATCGATCGAGATGCCGAAGGCGGCCTGGGCGAGCGTCTGGATGTCGCGTACGACCTGCTTGGCGGCCTTGCCGATTCCGGTGAGCACATGGACTTCGGTGATGGCCCCTGCTTCGGTTACGACCCGGGCCGCCTCTATCCCCGGAAGCCGTCGCACCTTCTCCTCGAAGTCCCGCAGGTTCACCAGGAGCAGGCTAGCTAACGCCGACGGTGGCATAGGGTCACGTTCGGTGAGGCGAGATCCGATGCGGGGACCCTGCCTGCTTGTTGTGTGAGCCGAGGACCATTAGGCTTCGAGTCTGTCGGGCTGAGTCATTTGGGTTGCCGTTGCCACACCCTGGTGAAACGACGGTGGGAGGGGCCTACCTTGACAACAAGAGTTCCCGGGTGAAACCGGGAACGCGCGGGGGAGCCCGGCGACACCTTGAAGCCCCGAAGTCACCTTAAGCGGAGCGGATTGGGTCCATCTGGTTGTTAGCGGCCACGATGAACCTTCAAAAAGAAACTTGGTGATGGGATGAAGGGCAAGCTCATTCGTATCCTTGCCGCTTTGGGAAGCCTGGCGGCGATGATCGTTGCCGGTTCTGCCTCACTCAAGATCGGCTGAGAGGATGTCGCCGGTTCCCCGCCTGCGGCGCTAAAACACCCATAACTCGAATGACAGACCTCACCAGGCGACGTTTGCTGCTCGCCACCGGCTACGCCCTGGCCGGTCTGGCGGTGCTGGCCTCGGCCGCCGTTTTCGATGGCCGCTTCCCCTCCTTCTGGCGATGGCTGCTCTTCGCCGTCGCCTTCGCCGTGCTCGAGTTCAACTCGGTCGAGGTGAACGACCGGCTGTTCCAGAGCTCATCGGTGATGGTGGCGCTCACCGCCGGCATCGTCTTTGTGCTCGAGGGCAGCTCGGCTGCACTGGGGCTGGCGGCGATGGCGGCCCTCGGCCCGTTCCTCCCTGCCGACCTGCGGGAGCGTCGCTGGTTCCAGCCGATGGCCAACATGGGACAGTTGATAGTCTCGGCGGCAGCTGCCGGCCTGGTCCTCGATGTGATGCTGGCCGAGGTCGGCTTCGCCACCCGGGCCGATCTTGCCCGCATCGTGGTCGCGGGGATCGTGGCCTCGGTGGTCTACACGCTGATCAACTGGCAGCTGGTCAGGCTGGCCGTGCGGCTCGTCTACCGGACCAGAGATGTCGTTCCCTGGTCCCGGATGTACTCCGTACTTTCCTCGCTCCTGACCATGGGCATCGTGGGCGGGCTGCTCGGGGCCACGATGGTGCTGGTCGATCCGGCGGTCACCCCCCTCATTTTGGTTGTCTACCTCATTGGCCACTTATCGCTCTCTTCGCACGCCCAGTTGCGCGAGGCGCACGAGGCGACGCTCCGTGGCTTCGTCAAGGCGCTCGAGGCCAAGGACCTCTATACCCGGGGCCACACCGAGCGGGTGGCCTATTTCGCGCAGCTGGTCGGGGCCGAGCTGTCGTTCTCGGGGACCCAGCTCGAGCGACTCCGCTGGGCGGCCCTGATCCACGATGTCGGCAAGCTCGCTGTCCCCGGTGAGCTGATCCGCAAGAAGGGCAGGCTGCTCCCGGCCGAGTACGCCGAGATGAAGT
This sequence comes from Acidimicrobiia bacterium, assembly GCA_035463935.1. Classification (GTDB taxonomy): domain Bacteria; phylum Actinomycetota; class Acidimicrobiia; order Spongiisociales; family ZC4RG35; genus DATEEG01. The sequence goes on from DATHSX010000356.1 coordinate 21,259, forward strand.
CCCACGCCCACATGGTCGAGGAGATCCTGGCCGAGGTCGAGTTCCTCCAGCCCATGGTCGAGATTGCCTCGGGCCACCATTCCAATTTCGACGGCTCCGGCTACGGCGGCCGGGGTCACAAGGACGGCCACCAACCCAGTCTGGACAGCTGCATTCTGGCGGTGGCCGATGCCTTCGACGCCATGACCTCCACCCGCAGCTACCGGATGGCGCTGACGCAGGACTTCGCCATCGAGGAACTGCGGCGCAACGCCGGCAGTCAGTTCCACCCCGATGTGATCGATGCCCTGGAGCGGGGCTTGCGCAAAGTGGGGGAGACCTACGGCTCCTCCGATGTCGACAACGAGGAGCTGGCCCGGCGCCTGGCCGAGCAGCAGGTGGCGCGTGAGTTCGTTTAGCCGGCCCCTGGCCCCGTCCTGGATGCGGTTGATGAGTCCCCTGGTGGGAACCACCGTCGCGGCGCTGGCGCTGGCCTACACCTCGTCGCCGCTCGAACTGATCGTGGTGGGAATCTTCGGTCTGGCGGCGGGGGTCCAGCTCGGCGTTCCCTCCGCCAACGGGCGCCGGTTCGGGCTCCCGGTGGCGGTGGCGGTGAGTGCCCCCATCCTGCTGGTGGAGGGTGGCCGGGTTGACCTACCTTCGGTGCTGGTGGTCTACGGCACCGGCATGGCCATCGGCAACCTGCTGCTCTCGATCCGGCCGACCTCCAAGGCCTCGGCCCCCTCGGTGCTTCGCACCCTCATCGGCATGGTCAGCTATACCCTGGTGTTTGCGGCGCTGTTCGAGTCCTCCCCGGTCGAGGCCATGGATCGCGGGTGGGGCGTCATGGTGGCCCTGGGGGTCGGGGCGGCGGTGTGGCTGACGGTCGA
>DATHSX010000357.1:0-2587 GCA_035463935.1 Acidimicrobiia bacterium
CTCCTATGAAGAGCTGGTGGAACGGTTCGGCGAGCGAGTGGCCGGAATCGTCCGGGACTGCTCGGACAGCGAACCGGGGGCGCCGGGCGCAGAAAAGGAGAACTGGCAGAAGCGCAAGAAGCGTTATCTGAAGAAGCTGAAGTCCCACTCCGAGGACTCGCTGCTGGTCGCCAACGCCGACAAGCTGCACAACGCCCGGGCGATCGTCGCCGACTATCGGATACATGGCGAAGAACTGTGGGCCCGCTTCAACCCTGAGGCCGAGACACTCTGGTACTACCGGAGCCTGGCCAAGATCTTTCGCCAGCGCCGGACCGCCCTCAGCGGCGAGTTCGACCGGGTGATCACGCAACTCAGAAGTCTGATCAAGAAGCGCAGGTGACCACCCGCCACGACGTCAGGGAGGTTCCGCTCCAGGGCGGTTACATCGCCAAACGGTGCCCGGTGCGGATCCAGAACGATGTGCTGCTTCCCTCCGAGCCGGTGCCACTCGGGCCCGAGGTGCTTTGGCGGATGGAGCAGGGAATCGCCTTCGAGGTGGACGTAATTGAGGAGCTCCGGCGGTTGGCAAGGCCGGATTGGGTGTTTGTCGACTACGAGTTGGAGAGACCCGCGGCGGTGGCCGCCACCGTGGCGGCGATGGAGGCGGGCGCCGCACTGATCGCCGGAGGTTGGCTGCCGCCCGACGTGGCGGGCAGACGGAGCGGGAAGCCCGACCTCCTGATTCGCGGGGTTGAGGGGTATCTGCCGGTCGACGTCAAGAACCATCTCACCCTGGAGATGGCCGACGATGGCGAGGCCTTCGTGTCTCCGCTGGCGCATCCGTTTTTCGAGGCGGGGGAAGCGAGAGATTCCTGGGGGGTGAGAAGACGCAAGGAGGACCTGCTGCAGCTCGCCCACTACCGGCGGATGCTGGAGGCGTGCGGCCAGGCCCCGGCGTCGATGCGGGCGGGGATTATCGGCAAAGAGCGGGTGGTGGTCTGGCACGATCTAGGCAAGCCCATGTGGCAGACCCCGGCCAAGTCGGACGGGAAGAAACGGAAGCTACGGACGACGATGGAGGTCTATGACTTCGAGTTCTGCTTCCGCCTCGACATCGCCGCCGTTGCCCGCCAGTCCCTGACCGACCCGTCGTGCGGGCTCCTGGTCGAACCGATGTGGTCGGGCGAGTGCCCCGAATGCCCCTGGCTCGAGCATTGCAGCCTCACCTTGCGGGCCGGATCCGGCGACCCGAGCCTGTTGCCGCTAGTTGGCTATCGGGAGTGGCGGCTGCTGCGGGATCATGGCATCACCGACCGGGCCGGAGTGGCGAAGCTCAGTTACCGGACGGCCTCTCTGCTGGCGACCGGAGCCGACCTGGAGGGAGTCGACCTCGACCTAGCCACCGCCGCCTTGGGCCCGGCCGCCTTCCTCCCCAACGCCATCCTCAACGCCCGGGCGGTCACCGGTGTGCGACCGGCTTACCGGCTCCCCGGCCGGGACGGATCGGACGTGCCCCGGGCCGACATCGAACTCGACATCGACATGGAGAGCACCAACGACGGCGTCTACCTATGGGGGGTGCTGGTCACCGACCGGGCCGGCATCGGCCTGGTCGAGCCCGGCTATCGGCCCTTCGTAACGTGGGACCCGATCGACGAGGAACGCGAGCTCCTGGTGTTCCGCTCGTTCTGGGGGTGGCTCACGGAGACCCTGGCGAAGGCCCGGAGGGTGAGGGTATCGGTCAACGGCTACTGCTGGTACTCGGGGGCGGAGAACACCCAGATGCGCCGGATCGCCGCGGCCGATCCGGTCCTCACCGACGAGGTCGCCACCTTCGTCGCTTCCTCGCAGTGGATCGACCTCGAACAGGTCTTCCGGGAGTCGTGGATCACGGGTCAATCGCGGAGCCTGAAGGTCGTCGCCCCGCTGGCCGGCCACCGCTGGGCGGTGGACGACCCCGGCGGGGGCCTGGCGATGGTCAAACACGTCGAGGCGACCGGCTCCAACGCCGACGAAGCGGCCCGGGCCTGGCTGCTTGACTACAACCAAGGCGATGTGCAAGCCACCCTCCGGATCCGAGAATGGCTCGACCGCGAAGGAGCGACATGGCCCGAAGTGGGGACCTGGTAATCGCCTCGCCAACCGGCCTTGAAGGAGAACCCATGAGTGCGCGGATCCAACCTGTTGACGAATCCACGATCGACGAGGAGACCCGTGGCCGCTTTCGAGTCGCCGAGGAGCGCGGGGCGCCCAACTCCACCCTGCTTCGCATCATGGCCCGTGACCCCGACTCGATGGCGACTTTCTACGACGCCTGGCAGCGAAGCTTTTACGACTCGCAGCTCATTGATCACGGGACCAAGGAGATCATTCGGGTGCGGATGGCCCGCACCCGGGACTGCGGCTATTGAAGCGGCGTGCGCTCCGCCCGTGCGGCGGAACTGGGAATCGAAGACAAGATCGAGGCGACCTGGGACATCAACGACCCGATCTTCTCAGCTCGCGAACGCGCCGCCCTGGAGATGGCCACCCTCTTTACCGAGGACTTCCGGGCGATTACCGACGAGCACGTCAATCGGTGGAAGCAGCATTTCCGTGACGAGGA
>DATHSX010000358.1:0-1699 GCA_035463935.1 Acidimicrobiia bacterium
CGAGGGTCGCACCGTGGCCATCGAGGTGAAGCGCCGTGGTGAGATCGACGGCGTGGAGCAACTCGCTCGCTACCTGGAACGACTGGGCACCGATCCTCGATTGGGGCCGATGCGCGGCATTCTTGCCGCCCAGTCGATCACACCCCAGGCCAGAGTCCTAGCCGAGGCACGCGGGCTCGAGACGATCGAAGTCGACTACGACGGGCTTCGGGACATCGAGGACACCGAGTTACGGCTGTTCGAGATTCGCTGACGATGTTCGACATCGTTCTCTACCGGCCTGAAATACCCCCGAACACGGGCAACGCGATGCGGTTGGCCGCGGTGACAGGGTGCCGTCTCCAACTGATCGAGCCACTCGGATTCGAGATGGACGATGCGAAGCTGCGGCGGGCCGGGATGGACTATCGGGACAAGGCGGTGGTTTCGGTACACCCGGGGCTGGAGGAGTGGCGGGAGAGCACCCACCCGCCTCGGGTCTTCGCCCTCACCGTGGACGCCGATCGCATCTACTCCGATGTCGATTTTCGACCAGGCGATGCGTTTCTCTTCGGGCCGGAGTCGGTCGGGCTCCCCGAGGAGGTGAAGAGGCTCGACTGGATGGAGGACAGGCTGCGGCTACCGATGGTCCCCGGCGTCCGTTCCCTCAATCTGGCCAATGCCGCCTCGGTGGTGGTCTACGAGGCGTGGAGGCAGCACCGGTTCAGCGGTGGCATTCCCTGATCGGTATTCAGTCTGCCAGCCGTCTGAACGCGATCGCCTCGGATAGCACCGCCTTCTCCAGATCCCCCAAATCCTGGCTCTCGTTCGGGGCGTGATAGGCACTGGTCGGATCGCTGGTGCCAATGACCAGTATCGGCGCATCGGGGAATAGCTCGGCGAAGGTGGCAATGAACGGTATCGACCCTCCCGCTCCCATGAACACCGGCTCGCTCCCGTAACCCTCGGTGAAGGCCTCGGCCCAAGCCTTCACCGCGAAGTTGTCGATGTCCAGCGTGGTGGCATCGCCTGCCTCCTCGTGGAAGAACTCGACCTTCGTTCCCCACGGCGCGTTGGCGACAAGATGGTCCTTCAAGGCCTGCAGGGCTGCGGCAGTGTCCTGGCCGGGGGCGATCCGGAGACTCACCTTGGCCCGGGCCACGGGGACCAGTTGATTGATGGCCTCCGACACGGGTGGGGCATCGAGGGCGAGAACCGAGATCGAGGGTCGGGTCCACAGGCGCGACGGGATCGACCCCGTGCCGATCTGCTCGATCCCGTCCAGGGCCCCTGTCAGCTTCTTGGCGAGATCCTCGGGGACGTCCAGGCCCTCCACCTCCTCGCCGACGAGTCCGGCGATGGCCACCTTGCCTTCATCGTCGTGAAGGGTGGCCAGAAGCCGGACCATGGACGTCAGGGCATCTGGGTAGACGCCGCCGTACTGACCTGAGTGGACAGCTGCCTTCAGGGTCCGCAGCTCGAAGGACACGCCGACGATCCCCCGTAGCGAAGTGAGAAAAGCTGGCACGCCGACCGACCAGTTCCCACCGTCACCGATGACGATCACATCCGGCTTCAGAAGGTGCGAGTATCGCTCCAGGATTCCCTCGAGACTCTCCGAGCCTGCTTCTTCCTCCCCCTCGAAGAAGAGCTGGACCCCCACCGGTGGCTTGCCTCCGTGTGCGGCGACCGCTCCGAGGTGCATGACAATGCCGCCTTT
>DATHSX010000359.1:0-2983 GCA_035463935.1 Acidimicrobiia bacterium
TTCGGGACATCATCGAGAACGATCTAATCAGCGGACAGCATCGGAATCCGACCGGAGAGCCCGGGTGGTTCACCACCGCGTACTTTCACCGCCCTGACGAATTGGCCGAGGAGGCGGAAGCAGCCGGTCTGCAAGTGCGGGCAACGCTCGGAGTCGAAGGGATTGCGCCCTGGTTGCTAAACCTCGAGGAGCGGTGGAAGGAACCCGAAGCCCGGGAAGTCATCGTCTTCTCGGCTGCCGCCATCGAATCGGAGCCACTCCTGCTCGGGGTGAGCCCTCATCTCCTTCTGGTCGCGCATCTCGACGATGGCGCATGAGCTACCGGTTCAGCGCCCTCGCCGGAAGACCCGCCGCCCCCTAACTTGCCATCGCGTTCGCCAAGCTGCGAAGGGCCCGAGCCCGGTGAGAGACCTGATTCTTCACAGCTACCGCCATTTCACCGAGCGTGCGGCCATCGACTTCGAACACCGGGTCGTAGCCGAAGCCGTGTTCTCCCCGCGGAGAAGTGGTGATGTGACCCGGCAGCCGCCCCTCGGCCACGATGGTGCTCCCGTCCGGCCAGGCGATGGCCACGACCGACCTGAACACCGCCGATCGATCCTCGACGCCCTGCAAGTCGGCGAGCAGGCGGACAACGTTGTCGGCGTAGGTGGCCTCTGGCCCGGCGTAGCGGCCGGTGATCACGCCGGGGGCACCGTCGAGCGCCGTCACCTCCAGACCGGTGTCGTCGGCCAGGGCGGGTAGTCCGGTGGCCCCGGCCACCGCCCGGGCCTTGAGCAGGGCGTTCTCCTCCAGAGTCGCGCCGGTCTCTTCGACATCCGGCCACTCCAGGCCCCGGACGATCTCTCCTACTACCCCGGTGGCGACCAGCACAGCCTCGATCTCGGCGATCTTGTCGGGATTCTTCGATGCCACCACCAGTTGGCCGATCGAAGTCACCGTCACGAAGCCGTGGCCCGCCTCTGGGCATCGACCAGTTGGTCGATGCCGCCTGCGGCTAGATCGAGCATGCGGTTGAGATCCTCCCGGGTGAAGGGCGCGCCCTCCGCCGTTCCTTGCACCTCGATGAGCAGCCCCCGTCCCGACATGACCACGTTCATGTCGACCTCGGCCCCCACGTCGTCCTCGTAGTCCAGGTCGAGCAATAGCTCTCCTGCGACCAATCCCACCGACACCGCGGCAACCTGGTCGATGATCGGATTGCGGGCGATCACCCCCCGCGCCACCCCATCCTCCAGGGCCTGATGTAAAGCGACCCAGGCCCCGCTGATGGCCGCGGTCCGGGTCCCGCCGTCGGCCTGGAGAACATCGCAATCGACCCGAACCATGCACTCGCCCATGGCCTTGAGGTCGACGACCGAGCGGAGGGCCCGTCCGATCAGCCGGGAGATTTCCAGGGCGCGACCTCTCTGGTACTGATCGCGACCGATCCGCTCCGGCGAGGAGCCGGGCAGCATTCCGTATTCGGCGGTCACCCATCCCTTGCCGCTGTCACGAATCCACCGGGGTACGTCCGCCTCGATCGCCGCCGTGCACAAGACGCGAGTGCGACCCATTTCGATCATGACCGAGCCGGAGGTCATCTCGGTGAACCCCAGGTGCAACCGGACCGGGCGGAGCTCATCGGCGGCACGGTCTCGCATCGCTCAGACCTTATGCGACGTGCCGGGGACCGCCAGCGCCACCGGCCGGTCAAAGGCCAGCTCGGCCTCTTTCACCGACCGGGTCGGGTCCAGGTGGGGCGGGATGTGGGTGAGCATCAAGTTCCTGGCACCCATGGTGCGGGCAATCTCGCCGGCTTCGGTGGCGGTGAGATGATGAGGATAAGGCTCCACCCCGGCCGCTCCCTGATAGCTGGCTTCGCAGAGGAACAGGTCGGCATCCCGGGCGACCTCCATCCACTCCCCCTCCGGACCGGTGTCGGCACTGTAGGCCAACACCCGACCGTTGGCTTCCCAACGACTGGCGACCGTCGGCACCGAGTGGTCGGTAGCGCGAAACCGGACCACGATTTCCCCAATGGTCACCGCGTCGCCGTCGCCCACTGGCCGGAAATGACAGGTGGTCTCGAGATGGCCGTTCTGGTAGTCATCCACGAAACCGCGGAGCTTGTCGATGACCGATTGGGGGCAGTAAACCGGCACCCCCGAGCGAGGCTGGGGTCGGTACCGGAAGGCGTGGAACGCCGTTAACACGTCGAGGCAATGGTCGGGATGCTGGTGGGAGATGACGATGGCATCGAGCAGGTCGGCGGCAACGGGCAGCATCATGAACGTGCCGGGCCCGGCATCGCACCAGATGCGAGTCGATCCTTGTTCGACCAGGTAACTAGACGTGGGCCGGCCCCGGACGGGATAGGTCCCCGATGAACCGATGATCGAAAGCTTCATTTTGATGGCATCTCGGCGGCGAGTGTACGGTCAGGGTGCCAGGCGCTCGATCAGCCAACTGCCGCCGGCCGGCGTATAGCGGAAGCGATCGTGGAAGCGGGCTTCCCGACCCTGCCAGAACTCGTAATAACGGGGCGACAGGATGTATCCCCCCCAGGTCTCGGGTCGGGGAACATCGTCTCCGGGATGTCGGAGCCGAACCTCCTGCAGCCAGCTCTCGAGCTGCTCGCGGCTCGACACCACCTTGCTTTGAGGTGAGGCCGCCGAGGCCAGGCGCGCCTCCAGCGGGCGGCTGGCGAAGTAGGCGTCGGAGACTTCGGGAGGGACCCTGGCCACCGTGCCCTCGATCCGGACCTGCCGTCGCAGCGGCACCCAAAGGAATACCGCCGCCGCCCACTCGTTGCTTGCCAGCTCAGATGCTTTGCGGCTCCCGTAGTTGGTGAAGAACGTGTAGCCGTCGGACGTCACCGCCTTGAGCAGGAGCGTCCGGGCCGAGGGCCGGCCTTCGGCGCTCACGGTTGCCAGGACGAAGGCGTTGGCCTCCTCCACCCCGGCTTGCTCGGCCTCGTCCAGCCACCGCCGCAGCTGCATCA
>DATHSX010000360.1:0-3294 GCA_035463935.1 Acidimicrobiia bacterium
CCGGCTGCGTCTTCCGGTACGACACGATTGTCGAAGCGGCCGAGCGTCTGGCCCTGATAACACCCGCCCCCATCAAGAAGTTCGGATTCGCCAACTCCGGGGCGGAGGCGGTGGAGGCTGCGGTGAAGATGACCCGCAAGACCACCGGCCGTCAGGGTCTGGTGGTCTTCAGGGGAGGCTTCCACGGCCGGACCATGGGTGCCGTGTCCTACACGACGTCCAACGCCAAGTACCGGGACGGCTATCACCCGGTTCTGGGGTCGGTGTTCGTCGCCCCGTTTCCGCATCCGTACCGGTGGGGCATGACCGAGGAAGCAGCCATCGACCACTGCCTGTGGGAGTTGGACAAGATGTTCCGCCATGAGGTCAGCCCCCACAACATCGCCGGCTTCCTGATCGAACCAGTGCAGGGTGAAGGTGGCTACTACCCGGCGCCGGCCCGCTTTCTCGAGGAACTCCGGGCCATCGCCGACCAGCACGCCATCAAACTCATTTACGACGAGGTGCAGACTGCGTTCGGCCGGACCGCCGAGTGGTTCGCCGCCGATCACTACGCGGTCAGCCCAGACGTGATCGCGCTCGGCAAGGGAATAGCCAACGGGTTCCCGCTGTCCGCCTACGGCGGATCCGAGGAGATGGTTGACCTCTGGCCCCGGGGCTCGCATGGGACCACCTTCGGGGGCAACCCCGTCGCCTGTGCGGCGGCGATGGCGGTGATGGACACGATGGGAGACCTTCTTCCCCACGCCCGCGAGCTCTCCAGTCACGCGTTCGAGCGGTTCAACAAGCTCGCCACCGAACACCCCACTATCGGTGACGTCCGGGGAATGGGGTTGATGATTGGGATCGAACTGGTGACCGATCCGGAGACCCGCCGGCAGGATGCTGCCGCCTTCAACTGGCTCCAGCGCTATTGCCTGGACCGGGACCTGATCATCATCGATTGCGGGCCCGACGGGAACGTGATCCGTTTCATCCCACCACTGATCACCACCCGGGAACAGCTCGACTGGTCCATCGACCTGATCGACGAAGGGCTGAGCGACTGGGAGACCCGCTGAGGAAACCAACCGCGGAGGCCCGACGTCCAACGGACATGCGACGGCTTCTGACGACGGCCGCGGCCGTCTGCCTCTTGCTGGCGGCCTGCGGCCAGGGTACGGCCGATCTCGCCTCGGCCCTCAAGCTGAACGACGATCCCGGTTCGGCATTGCTGATCGTCCGCGACGAAGGCGGATTCGTGCCCGTCGATTTTCAGGTGCGGCAGGGACCGCGGTTGGTGCTGCTGCAGGATGGCACGCTGATCACACCCGGGCCTCAGATCGACATCTTCCCAGGACCTCTCGTTCCCAACTATCAACAGACCCGGCTCGACGAAGAGATGCGGCTCTTCGTGCTCGAGGAGTTGGACGCCCTCGACTTCGACGCCATCGGCAACGAATCGAACGACGAGGCCGCCAACTCGGTCGCCGACGCCCCCACCACTGTCACCACCTTCTTCAACCAGGATGGGACTCACACACTTTCCGTCTACGCCCTCGGCCTCGGCACCCAGGTGGACGACGGGAGGGTTCCGATCCTGGCCAACCTGGTCCAACGGCTCTCCGACGTCGGATTCAGCCAGGCGAGCGAGCCCTACGTCGCCGACTCGATCCAGGTAATGGCTGGAGTGAGCGAGTTCCCGGCCGATCCGCAGTTCGCCAACGTCCGGGCGTGGCCACTGCCCGTCTCATTCGACCAGATGAAACAGAACACCGGTTTTGGCTGGAGATGCGACGCCTACAAGGCCGAGATTGCTAGCGGGGTTCTGGCCGAGCTGGGACAGGGCAACCAGGCCACGACCTGGGAAGAGAGCGGGACGGAGTACTCGATGGCGGTCCGGCCCCTGTTCCCCGGGGAAGAACCGTGTGCCCAGATGGCGACGGCCGGCTGAGCAGCCGGCCGTCCGGTCTGCATCTACTCAGGTGGCAGCCGAAGATCTGCGCACGAATCTGAAGATCACCACCAGGAGCACGGCCCCGAGGATTGCCGCGATCCAGGGAATTCCGCGGTTGTCCGGCGTGATCCACTCCTGAAATACGTAGCCGCCGATGAGCGAGCCAGCCGCACCCACGAGAACCGTTTGGAGGACACTCATGGGGTCTCTGCCGGGAACCAGGAACCTGGCCAGTGGTCCGACGACCACTCCGAGCAGAAGATATCCGATGATCTCCATCTGGGCACCCCTTTCTTTGATTGCCCTTCAGGCCAGAACCTAATCAGCGCGGAGTTGGCGCGCCGGCCGAACCTCACTGTCCTAGACCCGGGCCATGGCCCGTTCCAAGGCCCTAAGTCCCTCGTCCACCAGGTCATCGGAGGCGGTGAGAGGCACCATTACCCGCAGGACATTCCCGAGCGTCCCGCATGAGAGGAGCAGCAGGCCTTCTTCCAGGGCCGCGTTGATGAGCGCCCTGGTTCGGTCGGGGTCAGGCGCTCGCATCTCAGGATCGGCCACCATCTCGATCCCGATCATCGCCCCGAGGCCTCTCACTTCCCCGATCCGGGGATCGGTCTCCGCCCAACCTTCGACCGTTTTGACGACATGGCTTCCGATCGATTGGGCTCTTTCGACCAGCCCCTCCTCCTCGATCACGTCGATCACGGCCAGGGCCGCCGCACAGGCCAGGGGCGAGCCACCGTACGTGCCACCCAAGCCGCCCGGGCCCGGAGCGTCCATGATCTCCGCCTTGCCGCAGACTGCCGACAGCGGAAGGCCACCCGCCAACGATTTGGCCATCGTCACCAGATCGGGCTCGACCCCGGCATGCTCGACCGCAAACCAGCGTCCGGTCCGGCCGAAGCCGGTCTGGATCTCATCGGCGATTAGGACAATCCCGTGCCGATCGCAGAGGCGGCGCAGCTCCTGGATGAACTCGAACGGGGCAGGGATGTACCCACCCTCTCCGAGGACCGGCTCGACCACGATGGCGGCCACCCGGCCCGGTTCAATGTCCTCCTTGAAGATGCGCTCGATCCCGGCGAAGGCGTCGGCCGTGCTGATCCCTCGGTAGGGGTAAGGGAAGGGAGCGTGGTACACCTCGCCCGGGAACGGCCCGAACCCAGCCTTGTAGGGGACAACCTTGCCGGTCAGCGCCAAAGCCATGAACGTCCGGCCATGGAAAGCGCCGGAAAACGCGATCACCCCGGGACGTCCGGTATGGGCACGGGCGATCTTGACGGCATTCTCCACTGCTTCCGCTCCGGAGTTAAAGAACGCGGTCTTCTTTGGGGTGGGTCCCGGGGCAATCCGGTTGA
>DATHSX010000361.1:0-5370 GCA_035463935.1 Acidimicrobiia bacterium
GGCTTCGGCGATGAGGAGCGGAGGCCATGCGGTCACGAAAGCGGCGATCGGGCCGGCCATCGGACCTTGCTGTTTCGAGGTCGGCGAAGAGGTGGCCGGCCACTTTACCGGAGCACGTTCCACCACTACCTGGGCTACGACCTCGATCGACCTGGCTGAGGCCGTGAAGCACCAGCTTCCCGGAGTCGAAGTCTGGTTGGCCGGTCATTGCACGCGTCACGAAGCGGGCTGGTATTCCCATCGCCGCGACCGGACCGCCGCCCGGATGGCTACGGTCGTCTGGTTGCCGTGAGCCTCGAGTCGGTCAGGGAGCGGATGGGGCGAGCGGCCGTCCGCTCCAGGCGCGATCCCGGCGAGGTCACGCTGGTGGTGGTCTCCAAGGGCCAATCGCCGGAGTCGATCCGCTCCCTCTACGACCAGGGCCAGATCGACTTTGGGGAGAACCGTGCCCAAGAACTCGCCGCCAAAGTGGGGCAGCTTCCGTCCGGGATCCGCTGGCATTTCGTCGGCCCGCTGCAAACCAACAAGGCTCGACTCGTCAGAGGAGCCGTGTCGCTTCTGCACTCGCTCGATCGGCCGGAACTGGCCAGAGCCTGGATGAAAGGCCCGGGCCTCCCCCCTCCGTCCTTGCTCCAGGTGAACATCGGTCGGGAGCCGCAGAAACATGGCGTGGACCCCGATGAGGTAATCGTCCGGGTGGCGGACTTTGCGGCGATCGGGGTCAGGCTGACCGGGCTTATGGCCATCCCCCCGCTGGGTGCCTCCGCCGAAGACAGCCGGCCCTTCTTTCGCCGGCTCGCCGATCTGGGCCGGCACCTGGCCGAGGCGACCGGGACGCAGGTCGACCTCTCGATGGGCATGAGCGACGACTTCGAGGTGGCGATCGAGGAGGGTGCCACGTTTATCAGGGTGGGGCGGGCTATCTTTGATCTCGACCGAGGCCCTGCGGGCTGAGGGGAGGCCCTTGGGTGAAGGGCTCGAGAAGACATAACCAGGCGTTGAAGGCAAACTAGAGATTCATGGGATCGATCTTTTCGAAGGCGCTGGTATATCTGGGTCTCGTCGACGAGGACCCCACGGACCCCGACAGCCGGGCGGTGGAAGAGATGCCACCACCGCTCCGCCGCCCCGAGGGGCGGCGCGGCATGGCCGAGGACAACGAGCGCGATGAATGGTCTCCGTCGGACTCCCGCCGAGAGGAGGGGCGGAGAACCGAGCCGAGACGTCCCGAAGCCCGCCGGGTCGAGTCGGTAAGCAGGGTGGAAGGCCGGCGAGTCGAGCCGCCCTCCTCCGCGTCGCGCATCTCTTCTATCCGCGGCGCCGACGACACTCTGCCGGTGCGGGCCGTGCGAACGATGGACGCCCAGGCCGACATCCTGGTGGTCGAAGAGTTTGGTGACGCCAAGATCCTGGCCGACCGAGTGCGCGACCGAATCCCGGTGGTCCTCGACCTCCGTCGCACCGACCCGGATCTGGTGCGCCGGGTCATCGATTTTGGCAGCGGTTTGATCTACGCCCTCGATGGCACGATGAGCAAGGTCGGAGAAGGTGTCGTAATCGTCCTTCCGCCCCGAGTGACTCTCAGCCGCGATGAGCGCCGGCGGCTGGAACGCCTCGGCGTTTACGACATGCAGGTTGAAGACTGAGGCGATTCCAACTCGCCCATGTCGATCATTTGTTTCCTGTTGCAGATCTATGCCCTGGCGGTGCTGGCATGGGTCATCCTTTCCTGGGTTCAGGTTTCCTCGAGCCATCCCCTGGGAAGGGTGCAGGTATTTCTCGATCGCATCATCTACCCGATCGTGTTGCCGCTGCGCAGAGTGCTGCCGCCGATCCGGCTGGGGGGAGCCGCTCTCGACCTCTCCCCGTTGGTGCTGCTGCTGGGCGTGAGCCTGCTTCGCCGCTTCATCTGCTGATGGTCTTGTTCTTGGGGCGGGGCGACCGTATCCTGTCGAGCCACGGGAGGTAAGCGATGAACCTGACTCCAGTAGACGTCGAGCAGAAGGCATTCACTCAAGCCCTACGGGGCTATCAGATGGACGAAGTCGACGATTTCCTGGACGAAGTCGTGGGCACGCTCCGCAGCTACGACCAAAGGCTCCGCGACGCCCAGGACAAGATCAAGGTTCTCGAGTCCGAAGCAAGTTCTCGGGGAGGCGATGAGACCGCCATCTCCCGCGCGATTCTGACTGCTCAACGGTCGGCCGATGCCCTGGTGGCCGAAGCCGAGAGGGAGGCCGAGCGGATTAGGAGCAAGGCGATGGCCGAGGCTGACGAGCTGCAGGCGTCCCGGGATGCCGAGCGGGCGAAGCTGCTCGATGAGATCGCTGGTATGCGGGCGATGACGGGCAAGCTCCGTGAGCGGCTCAGTGAGCTGGCGACCGCGGTGGGCCACAGCGTCACCGAAATGGACTATGAGCTGGAACAGGCTCGGTCGGAGCTGAGTGCCGCCAAGCCCGCACCCAGCCAACCGGCCCATGCCGCGCCCACGCCCGACAAGCCGGCAACGATCTTCCCCGGTGATGGCCAGTCTCAGGACGACGGCCTGTTCGGGCGCCGGGAAAAGTCAGAACCGGAAAGCGTCCCCGAGCCGGAGCCCGCCCAGGCAGATGCCGTCGAATCAGAAGCCGTGGCCTCTCGGATTGCCGCCCGCCCCTGGGAACGCGGCTGACCGGATCTGTTCGGACGCTTTCAACTCCGCGAGATCCTCAACCCGAGCGGCGACCCATCGACCTCCAGATCGGCCCCGGCATCGTCGGACCGCGTCAGTTCGGTGGCGAGCACCTCCCGGCTGATGTAGTAGCCATGTGTGGCGATGGCAGTGGCCAGGGCCTCGTCTTCGGTAGACCACGCCACCTCGATTCGATCCGTGACGGCTAGACCCGCCTCCCGTCGAAGCTGCTGGATCCGACTAACGACCTCCCGCGCCATCCCTTCGGCCTCCAATTCGGGGTCGGTGAGGACGTCGAGCGCGACCGCCAGGTCCTCGCTCGATGCGACCACCGTTCCCGGAGCGGCCGTTCGCTGACTCACCAGGTCGGCGCCCGTGATAGTGGTGCCCGCCACCTCCAGGCCTCCACCACCGGCTAGCAGCTCGATCTGATCGTCCCGGAGGCCGGCGATCACGTCAGCCACCTCCTTCATCCGCGCTCCCAGACGGGGTCCGAGCCTCCGGAAGTCCGGCTTGGCCGACAGCTCGACCAGTCCCTCCCCGGAAGGTGCCACGTTGACCTGCTTGACGTTGAGCTCTTCGGCGATGAGGTCGACGTGGTCGGCAGCCGCCTGCCGGGCGGCCGGGTCGTGGGTGATGATGGTCAGACCCCGCAAAGGTCGTCGCACCTTCAACTGGTTTTGTTTGCGGAGGGCGTGACCGAGGGTGACAACGCTGCGGACGGCCGCCATCTCCCGCTCGAGATCGGGGTCGATGAGGCGATCGTCGGCGGTCGGGAAGAGGCGGTGGTGCACGCTGCGGGGGGCGGCGGGGTCGAGCCTCGCCACCAGGTCCTGGTAGATGTTCTCGGTGATGAAGGGCAGCACCGGGGCGAGCACCGCCACGAAGGTGGTCAGTACCTCGTAGAGGGTGGCAAAGGCGGAGAGCTTGTCGGCGTCGTCTTCACCCCGCGTCCGCCAGAAGCGACGGCGGGACCGGCGCACATACCAGTTGGTGAGGTCGTCGACGAAGCTCAGGATCGGTGGCACCACGTTGAAGAGGTAATAGCCCTCCATCTGGGCGTTGACCTCGTCGATCAGGCTCTGCAAAACCGACAGAATCCAGCGATCGAGCTCCGATCGCTGGGCGGGGGGAGGAGCGGCGGCCAGCTCGGCGGCGGTGACGCCGTCGGCTTCGGCATAGGTGGTGAAGAAGGAATAGGTATTCCAGAGCGGCAGCAGCACCGTGCGCACCACCTCGCGCGGGCCCTCGTTGGTGAATCGCAGCGGCTCGGCCCGCAGGACGGGAGAGTTGATGAGGAAAGCCCGGAGCGCGTCGGCCCCCAGCTCCTCGAGCACCTGCTCGGGATCGGCGTAGTTCTTGAGGCTCTTGGACATCTTGCGGCCGTCGGCGGCCAGCACCAGACCGTTGACGACGCAGTTGCGGAAGGCGGGGCTGGCGAACAGTGCCACCGCCAGGACATGGAGGGTGTAGAACCATCCGCGGGTCTGGTCGAGACCCTCGGCGATGAACTGCGCCGGGAAACTCTCCTCGAAGCGAGACCGGTTCTCGAACGGATAGTGGAGCTGACCATAGGGCATCGCGCCCGACTCGAACCAGCAATCGAGCACCTCCGGTACCCGCGCCATCGTGTCCGATTCGCATTCGGGGCAGGGGAAGGTGATCGGATCAACCAGGTGCTTGTGGAGGTCATCGAGGAGGACGCCGCTCTTCTGATGTAATTCCTCGATCGACCCGATGCAGACCTGATGACCCTGCGGGCACTCCCAAATGGGGATGCACGAGCCCCAGTAACGGTTGCGGGATACCGCCCAATCCCGCGCCCCTTCCAGCCAATTCCCGAATCGGCGGTAGCCGACGTGTTCGGGCACCCAGTGAATGGTTTCGTTGAGCCGGACCAGCTGGTCTTTGAGCTCCTCGACCCGCACGAACCAGGTGGGTATCGCCTTGTACATCAGCGGCGTCCCGGTTCGGTAACAGAATGGATAAGAGTGGCGGATCCGCTCGTGGCGATGGAGGCGGCCGTCTCGCTTGAGGAGCGCGATCAGTGCCGCATCGGCGTCCTTGATGTTCTGGCCCGCCACCTCGGGGACCGCCTCGGTGAAGCGCCCCTGAGCATCGATGGGGTCGACCAGCACGTCGAGGCCGGCGGCCTGCAATGTGAAGAAGTCGGCCTCGCCGTAGGCCGGAGCCATGTGCACGAGGCCGGTGCCCTCTTCGGTGGTGACGGAGTCGGAGGCAAGCAGGCGGAAGGCGCCCCGGTCCCGCTCCTCCCCGAAGTAGTCGAAGGGCGGCTCGTAGGCCGTCGCCAGCAGCGCGGAGCCCTTCGCCCGGACTGCCACCGGCGGCGGATCCTTCCAATACGCCTCGACCCTCTGCTCAGCGATCCAGAAGCGGTGCCCGCCTTCCTCGATCACGACATAGTCGATATCAGGTCCGACCGCCACCGCCAGGTTGCCGGGAAGGGTCCAGGGCGTGGTCGTCCAGATGAGAAGTTCGTCGCCGGTTCGCAGCGGGCCGTGATCTTCGGCTACCCGCAGGCGGACGGTGACCGAGGGATCGTCGGTGTCGCGGTAGTCGAGGTTCGCCTCGAAGTTGGAGAGGGGGGTGGTGGCACCCCAGGAGTAGGGGAGCACCTTGAAGTCGCGGTAGATGAGGCCCCGATCCCACAACTGGCGGAACACCCACCAGACGCTCTC
>DATHSX010000362.1:0-4647 GCA_035463935.1 Acidimicrobiia bacterium
ACCTCCAGACCGGAGGAAAGACCGCCCGCCTCGATGGGCAGGAATACGAGGTCCGCGCCCGGGTGCACAACGTTTCCGGCTTTTCGGCGCACGCCGACGAGGACGAATTGATCGCGTGGTTGTCGGGGTTCACCGGTAAGACCCGGCCCCGACGGGTGTTCGTGGTTCATGGCGATCCCGACCCGGCCGCCAATCTGGCCCAACGGATCGAGGCGGAGCTGCGGCTGGAGGCGGTGGTCCCCGCCTATCGGGACTCGTTCAGCCTGGCAGAGTGAGGCACCGCGGAGTCACGGGCCATCGCCAGCAAGCGTTCAGCGGTCGCGGTGCCGACCGGAGTCACCGAGAGGCGGTTGCCCCTACGCAGGGTGATCAGCTCGTCGGGCGAGAATGACTCCCGCAGCGTCTCCAGGTCCAGATAGGTGGGGAACTTCTCCACGAACCTGACCCGGACCGTCATCCAGCGGGGGTCGGCGAGTTTGCTAGTGGAATCGAAGTACTTCGACTCCGGGTCGAACTGGGTGGGGTCCACTACTGCGGTCTCGATCACTTCGGCCAGTCCGGCGATCCCGGGGGGAGTCGTGCTGGAGTGATAGAAGAAGACGAGGTCGCCGACCGCGGCCGCGGTCAGGTGGTTGCGGGCCTGAAAGCTCCGCACCCCGTCCCAGACGGTGGTCTCCTCCCGCTGGAGATCGTCGATCCCGTAGGCGGCGGGCTCGGACTTGAAGAGCCAGTAGCCCATCTGGCCCGAATCTAGCTCGCCGCTCGGGTGGACTTCGAGATAGGTTGCAGCTGTCACCAGACGGTCCTTTGTTTCGAGTGCGCGGAGGAGACATGGGAATGCGGCGGCAATGGGTGTGGGTGGTACTGGTCGTGTGGTTGACGATCGGGCTCGCCGCCTGTGGAGGGGGAGGTGTGGCAACGACCACCACGACCACCTCTCCGGCCACAACCACGACGTCTGCTCCCGACGCCACCACGACGACCACCCGGTCCGAGGCGGAAGTGTCCCTGGAGGTGCCGGCCGACGTAGTGGCTGGAACCGAATTCGAAGTGTCTTGGACGGGCCCGAACAACAAGGACGACTACATCACGATCGTGGCGGCGGGCGCCGACGAGGGGGTCTACACCGACTACTTCTACACGATGACTCAAGCGACCGGGATACTGGTGGCTCCGGTGGCTGCGGGCACCTACGAGGTGCGGTACGTCGACGGCGCCTCATCGGCGACCCTGGCCAGCAGCGAGGTCGAGGTGGTCGCAACTGAGATCATCCTCGAACTGCCGGGCGAAGTCGAGGCGGGCAGCGAGTTCGAGGTGACCTGGAGTGGTCCCGACGGTCCGGACGACTACGTCACCATCGTGCCGGTTGGATCGGCCGAGGGCACCTACGACAGCTACTTCTATACCAGAGAAGGTCCCACCGGGACGCTGATCGCCCCCGTGGCGGCAGGCGATTACGAGATCAGGTACGTGAACGGGTCTGAATCCGCCACCCTAGCTGCCGCCGCGATCACCGTCAGCCCCTCCGCCATCACTCTGGAGGCCCCTGCAGAGGTGGAGGCGGGCAGCGAGTTCGAGGTGACCTGGAGTGGGCCCGACGGTCCGGACGACTACATCACCATCGTCCCGGCCGGATCGCCGGAAGGCACCTACCTTGACTACGCCTACACCAGGGAGGGGAACCCGGTCACCCTGACCGCTCCCGACGAGGCGGGTGACTACGAGATCTGGTATGCCTCCGACCGGGTGGCAGGCACGTTCGGCTCAATCGCGATAGTCGTGAAGTAGGCGGCCGGGTCAGGCGAAGAAGGCGTTGATAGCGGCGGTGTCGTCCGAGAACGCCCAGCGGTGGGTCAGCTTGCCATCGCGGACGTGATAGATCTCGGCCGTCCGGTAGGTAAGGCTGCGACCATCACGCTCCGCCGTGGCGGTGACCAGGGCCACCATGTGTTGGTCATTGGCCACCACGTCGTGGAGGTCGATCTTCACCGACCCCTGTCCCATCAGCCCCTGCATTCGCTCCATAAGAGCGGCCTTGCCCCGGATGGGCTCTGTGGCCCCGATCTCCCACCACTCGACGTCGTCGGCGATCTTGTCGCTGAAGGCGGCCAAGTCCTCTCCTGACATCGCCTGGCTGAGCTGGCGATACATGGCGGCATTGGGATGGTCGTCCATCGAGGACCTCCTTGTCTGGTGCCGGACGCAACTCCGAACCTACACGTGGCCTAGAGGAGAATGCCGGCCCCGGCACTCCCCCCCAGAGAGGCAATCCATTCGCAAAAGCGGCCGGCGATCGCTGCCCCGACCTGCCGGCGTTAGCCTCGCAGCATCGTGCTTTGCCCCACCTGCGGCACCCGCAACCCGGACACCAACCGGTTCTGCGGCAACTGCGGAACCGCCTTGGAGATCACCTGTCCCAATTGCAGTTCTCTCAATCCGCCCGGGATGCGTTTTTGCGGCCAATGCGGCTACCAACTCGGGGTGCCGTCCGCCGGAGAGGCGGCCCCTTCGATTCCCTTGCCTCTCAGCGAGCGCCGCCTGATCACTGTCCTTTTTTCCGACCTGGTCGGCTACACCACTTTCGCCGAGGGCCGCGACCCCGAGGACGTGCGCGCCTTTCTCACCTCATACTTTGACCAGGCCCGGGAGGTGATAGATCGGTTCGGGGGCGTGGTCGAGAAGTTCATCGGCGACGCGGTCATGGCGGTGTGGGGGGCGATCCAGGCCAATGAGGACGACCCCGAACGGGCGGTCCGCGCCGCGCTGGAGTTGGTCGACGCCATCGCCAAGCTGGCAGCCGACGTGGGTGCCCCCGAGCTGGCGTTGCGGGTCGGGGTCCACACCGGCGAAGCATCGGTGGGCCCGGGTGCCAACCAGATGGGCATGGTCGCCGGTGACAACGTCAACATCGCCTCCCGCCTCCAGTCGGCGGCCATGCCGGGAACGGTGCTGGTGGGGGAGGGAACGTACCTGGCGGCCTCCCGGGCGATCGTGTTCGAGCCCGCCGGGGAGCAGACCGTCAAGGGCAAGACCGTTCCGGTGGCCGCCTGGCGGGCGCTGCGGGTAGTGGCGGAACGGGGCGGGGTGGGACGCACCGAGCAGCTCGAACCACCTTTTGTGGGGAGGGCCGAGGAGCTGCGGCTGCTCAAGGACCTGCTCGCCCTGGTAGCGCGGGATTCCCGTTCGCGGATGGTGTCGATTCTGGGAGAGACCGGGATCGGCAAATCCCGGCTGGTTTGGGAATTCATCAAGTACATCGACGGGCTGGTGGAACCCATCTACTGGCACGAAGGGCGGTCGCCGGCATATGGCGAAGGGGTCACCTTCTGGGCCGTATCGCAGATGATTCGCCGCCGGGCCGGCATCGCTCTCACCGATCCTCCCGAAGTCGCCCATGCGGCCCTAAGAAGCGCCGTCGACCTGTACTTTCCGGAAGGGGCGGAGCGTGACTGGGTCGGACCCCGGCTGGCGGCGGTCCTCGGCCTGGGTCAGGCGCCCGCCGGAGATCGCGCCGAACTCGACGCTGCGGTTCGCTCCTTCTTCGAAGCGGTTTCCCGCACCGGGACCACCGTCTTGGTTTTCGAGGACTTGCAGTGGGCCGATCCCGGTCTGCTCGACTTCGTGGAGGAGCTGACCGATTGGTGGAGAGACCTTCCGATCCTGATCATCGCGCTGACCCGGCCCGAGCTGACCGATCGCCGTCCCACCTGGGGGGCGGGGCGGCAGGGGATGATCAGCCTCCGGCTCAGTCCGTTAACCGACCAGGAGATGCAGGCCCTGGTGACGGGCACCGTCCCCGGCCTGCCGGAGGAGGCGGTGACGGCCATCGTGGCCAGGGCGGCCGGCACCCCCCTGTATGCGGTGGAATTGTTGCGGGGTCTGCTGGTCCAGGGAGACCTGGAAGAAGAGGAAGGCCATTACCGGCTCGTCGGCGACGTGCGGCGGATGGCGATCCCCGAGTCGCTGCAGGCGGTCATCGGGGCCCGGCTCGACCGTCTCGACCCCTCTGACAGGACGCTGCTGCAGGACGCCGCGGTCCTCGGTTATTCGTTCACGGCCGCCGGGCTGGCGAACATCAAGAAGGAGGGCGTCTCCGATCTCGAAACCCATCTCGATCATCTGGTCAAGCGAGAGATGATCGAACCGGTCCGCGACCCTCGCTCGTCCGAACGTGGTCAATATCGCTTCTTGCAGGCACTGACCCGGGACGTGGCGCTGGGGCGCATGAGCCGCGAAGCCAAACGCACGCGCCACGTCGACGTCGCCCGCTACTTCGAGAGCCTGGTCGAGCCGGAGCTGGCCGTGGTGGTGGCAAGCCATTACCTCGAGGCCCTCGACGCCACTCCGAAGGGGCCGGAAGCCGACGAGCTAAGGGCCAAGGCCGTCGCCTCGATGGCGGCCGCTGCTGGTCGGGCGTCCAATGTCCGCGCCTACGAGCAGGTGCTGACCATCGGCCAGCAGGCACTGGCGCTGGCGGATTCGCCGGCGTTGAAGGCTCCGTTCTGGGAACAGATGACCAGTGCCGCCACCAGCCTGGCCCGGCGCGACGAGTCGCAACTGTATGGCCGGCTGGCCCTGGATCATTACCGCTCGATCGGCGACCGGCACGGTGAGAACCGCATGGTGCGGATGCTGGGCTTTGCCTAT
>DATHSX010000363.1:0-10904 GCA_035463935.1 Acidimicrobiia bacterium
GGAAACGGTCCCAGGGCAGGACTGCCTCTTTGACGGCCACGAACCCGACCTCCCCCGGCGCAGTCAACAAACCCTCTTCTCGGAGCTGTTGGAGAGTTGCGCCCATCATCACCCGCGCGGCGACCTTGGCGAGGGGTATCCCTGAGGCTTTGGAGATGAACGGGACGGTGCGCGATCCCCGGGGGTTGGCTTCGAGCACGAACGCTTCGTTGCCCTTCACGGCGAACTGCATGTTGATCAGACCGCGCACGTCGAGGGCCCGGGCCAGTTCCTCCACCGCTGAGAGAATCTGCTTGGAGGCCTCCTCGGACAGGGTGGGCGGCGGGGTGACGCAGGCCGAATCCCCCGAGTGCACCCCGGCCTCTTCCACGTGCTCCATGATCCCCCCCACCAACAGCTCGTGCCCGTCGAAAATCGCATCGACGTCTACCTCGGTGGCGGCCTCGAGAAAGCGATCGATCAGAAGCGGCGCCTCGGTGAGGTCGGCATCGGCAGCGGAGCCATACAGGTCGGTGAGGTATTCCGACAGCTCGTCGTAGCTGTAGATCACCCGCATCTTCCGCCCTCCCAGCACGAAGGAGGGACGGATCACCACCGGAAGGCCCACCCGGTCCACCACTTCGCCGGCGTCCAGCGCCGACAGGGCCGTGCCGTGGGGAGGCAGCTTGATCCCCAGGCGCCGGCACAGTGCCGAGAACTGCTCACGATCCTCGGCAGCTTCGATCGACGCAGGTGACGTTCCCGCGATCGGCACTCCCCGGCGTTCCAACTCCCTGGCGAGGTTGAGGGGGGTCTGGCCACCGAGTTGGACGATCACCGCCTCTGGCTGCTCGGCCTCAACCACCGCCATTACGTCCTCAACCGTCAGCGGTTCGAAGTAGAGACGATCGGAGGTGTCGTAATCGGTCGAGACCGTCTCCGGGTTGCAGTTGACCATGACCGTTTCGTAACCGGCAGCCCGAAGCGCAAAGGAGGCGTGCACGCAGCAGTAGTCGAACTCGATGCCCTGGCCGATCCGATTGGGCCCGGAGCCCAGCACCACCACCCGGGGCTTACCGGCCGGAGAAACCTCGTCCTCGTCCTCGAAGGTGCCGTACATATAAGGCGTCAGCGCGGCGAACTCGGCGGCGCACGTATCGACCGTTTTGAAGGTCGTCCGTATCCCTGCCTCGAGCCGCCGGCGCCTCACCGCGTCCTCGTCCATGCCCCAGATATGGGCCAGCTGGGGATCTGAGAACCCTGCCCGCTTGGCAACCTGCGTGCCCTCGACCGAGAAGCCGCCGGCTTCGAGTTGGCGCCTTACGTCCACGATCCCCGCCATCTGCTCGATGAACCAGGGATCGATCAGGCTCATCCCCGCAACGTGTTCGACCTGCCAGCCTCTCCGCAACGACTCCGCGATTGCATAGATCCGTTGCGAGCTCGGGACCTGCACGGCTTCCCGCAATTCAGGGTCGCTCATCGCCGCCAGCGTCGACTCGGCCGGGTCGGCGTTCAACCCGAAGCGTCCGTTCTCCAGGCTACGCAGCGCCTTCTGCAGGGCTTCGGGAAAAGTCCGTCCGATCGCCATCGCCTCACCGACGCTTCGCATCGACGTGCCCAATCTGTCGGGCGCACTGGGGAACTTGGCGAAGTCGAACCGGGGCGCCTTCACCACTACGTAATCCAGCGATGGCTCGAACGAGGCGGGAGTCGCTCCGGTGATGTCGTTGGGGATCTCATCGAGGGTGTATCCGACCGCCAGGAGGGCCGCGATCTTGGCGATCGGAAATCCGGTGGCCTTGGAGGCCAAAGCCGACGACCGCGAGACCCGCGGGTTCATCTCTATCACCAGACGCCGGCCGCTCCGAGGATCGACTGCGAACTGGACGTTTGACCCACCGGTCTCCACTCCGATGACCTGCATGACCTTGATGGCGTCGTCGCGCATCGCC
The DNA here is from genome assembly GCA_035463935.1 of Acidimicrobiia bacterium. Taxonomy (GTDB): domain Bacteria; phylum Actinomycetota; class Acidimicrobiia; order Spongiisociales; family ZC4RG35; genus DATEEG01. The sequence goes on from DATHSX010000363.1 coordinate 1,935, forward strand.
TGGTACTCGCGGTCGGACAACGTCTGGATCGGGGCGACCGTGATCGAGTCTCCGGTATGGACTCCCATCGGATCGAGGTTCTCGATAGAGCAGACGACCACCGCGTTGTCATTGCGATCCCGCATGACCTCGAGCTCGAACTCCTTCCAGCCGTAGACCGATTCCTCGACGAGGATCTCCCCCACCGGAGAGACATCCAGCCCTTTCCGGGCGAGTTCGACGAAGCTCTCTCGGTCGGCCGCGATGCCGGTCCCTCCGCCTCCGAGGATGAAAGAGGGCCGGATCATCGCGGGGAATCCGATCTCTTCGGCGGCCCGGATGGCCTCGGGCATCGAGCGGGCGTAGCCGGCCATCGGCACCTGGAGACCGGCGGCTTCCATGGTTTGTTTGAAGCGACCCCGATCCTCGGCCCGATCGATGGCTTCGCTCCCTGCTCCGATCAACTCCACTCCGAAGCGCTCGAGTACCCCCGTCCGATGGAGTCTCATCGTTACATTGAGAGCCGTCTGTCCGCCGAGCGTCGGCAGCAAGGCGTCAGGGCGCTCCCGGGCGATGATCTCCTCAACCACCTCCGGAGTGATCGGCTCGATGTAGGTGGCGTCGGCGAATTCGGGGTCGGTCATGATCGTCGCCGGGTTGGAGTTGACCAGGATGACCCGGAACCCCTCGCGGCGCAGGACCTTGGCCGCCTGGGTACCCGAGTAGTCGAACTCGCAAGCCTGTCCGATGATAATCGGACCGGAGCCGATCAGAAGGATGGAGCGGAGGTCCAGTCGGCGAGGCATCAGATGCCGGTCGCCCCGATCCAGGCTCCGTCTGGAGAAAGCCCCATGAGCTGGACGAACTCGTCGAAGAGCCCAACCGCGTCATGCGGTCCCGGTGCCGCCTCCGGGTGATACTGGACCGAGAAGGCCGGGATGTCCCGGCACGCCATTCCTTCCAGAGTGCCGTCGTTGAGGTTCTGGTGGGTGGCCACCACCGTTCCGAACTCCGTGTCGACCGACGCCGGAAGCATCCCTGGACCGGCCAAACCGTGTTGTCCCGGCCGCGAGCGATCCGTCAGCGTCCACAGGTCGACCGCAAAGCCGTGGTTCTGGCTCGTTATCGAAACCCGGCCGTCGGCCATCCGGCGCACCGGGTGGTTGCCCCCATGGTGGCCGAAGGGGAGCTTGTAGGTGGCCGCTCCCAGCGCCAGACCCAGCACCTGGTGGCCAAGGCAGATCCCGAACACGGGGATCTTCCCGAGCAGGTCCTTGAGGGTGGCGGTCGTTGTCACCAGGGGCTCGGGATCACCCGGTCCGTTGGACACGAACACCCCGGACGGCTTCAGGGCGAGGATGTCTACCGCCGGGGTCGAGGCGGGTACGACCTCGACGTCGAGACCCCGGGCAGCTAGTTGTCGGCCGATGTCGGTTTTCATCCCCAGGTCGATGGCTACCACTCGCCCGATCGAGCGACTCGTGGCGGCTACCGAGTAAGGGTGCGGGGTGGAGACCCGCGTTGCCAGCTCCTGCCCCTCCATCCGGGGTGCCGATCTCGCCATATCGACCAGCTCACCGCTGTCCACGTCACTTCCCATCGCCACCGGCATCGCGCCTCGGTCCCGAATGTGCCGGGTGAGACGGCGGGTGTCGATCTCGTCCAGGGCGACGATGCCGTGGCGGTCGAGCAGCGACGCGAACGAGCCCTCGGCCCGCCAGTTGGAATGGCGTTGGGTAAGACTCCTCATCACCATCCCCGCCGCGGCCGGGCGGATCGCCTGGTCGTCTTCACTGGAGATGCCGTAATTGCCGATGTGGGAGGCGGTCATCACCACCACCTGGCCGGCGTAGGAGGGATCGGTGAGGACCTCCTGGTAGCCGGTCATGGCGGTGTTGAAGACCAGCTCCCCGACGGCGACTCCCGGAGCTCCCGCGGCCCTCCCCCGGAACAGGACCCCGTCGGCGGTGGCGAGGAGGCCCTTCATGCGGTGTGGGCGGAGAGCGTCGACTGATAGGTCACCCGGCCCGAGAAGATCGTTCCGATCACCCGCCCCCGCAAGTCCTCCCCCACAAACGGAGAGTTTTGCGATCTGGAGCGAAACCCGGTCGGAGTCCAGGTCGCCGCGGGGTCGAAGATCATCAGATTGGCCGGAGAACCTTCGCCGACCGGCTGACCTTGCAGCTCGAACCCTCCGATCCGGGCCGGGGCGATAGACATCCGTTCGAAGAAGAGTGCCTGCTCCAACCCTACGGCGCTATTCACCGCGGCAGCGGCGGTCTCGAGGCCGATCACTCCTCGGGGAGCTTCTTCGAATGTGACCTCGGTCTCGAAGGCGGCATGAGGAGCGTGATCGGTGGCGACCGCATCAATCATCCCCTGGACCACAGCCGAGCGCAGGTGTTGGACGTCGGACGCGTCGCGTAAGGGAGGGTACATCTTGTAGCGGGTGTCCAGTGACCGCACCCGCTCGTGGTCGAACGTCAGGTGATGGGGAGTCACCTCGGCGGTGACCGCCGCACCGGCTGCCTTGGCCTGCCTCACCATCTCCACCGACCGCGCGGTCGAAACGTGCTGGGCGTGGTACCTCACCCCGGTCAGACCGGCGAGAAGAAGGTCACGAGCTATCACAACCTCCTCAGACGCCGCCGGGAGTCCGCGCATCCCCAGGCGGGACGAGACGGCACCCTCGTGCATGTGCCCCCCGCGCGACAGCGTGGCGTCTTCCGGGTGCTGGGCGATGGCGCCGCCCTTTTCGGCCACGTACTCCATGGCCAGTCGCAGCAGCCCCGAGTCCGCCACCGAGGTGCCGTCGTCGCTGAACATCCTCACACCGGCTGTCCACATCTCATCCAGGTGAGCCAGGACTTCGCCCGCTCGGCCCATCGTGATGGCGCCGGCGGGCACCACTTCGCACAGGCCCACCTGCCGTCCCCGTTCGATCACGTAGCTCGCCCGGTGGCCCGCGTCGATGGGGGGCTCGGTGTTGGGCATGGTGACAACCGCGGTGAAGCCACCGGCGGCTGCCGCGCGCGCCCCGGATTCGATGTCTTCTTTCCACTCCTGGCCCGGCTCCCGGAAGTGAACATGGAGATCGACCAAACCCGGGCCGACCCAGTTGCCGGCCGCGTCGAGGTTGTAGTCGGCACCGAACGTGCCTCCGACCCTCGTCACTCGGTCGCCTTCGACCAGAAGGTCAACTTCGACCACCCCGTCGACGGTGAGAACCCGGCCGTTGCGGATGGCGATCATCGGACATCTCCGCCGGTCAGCAAGCGGAACAGCACCGCCATCCTGATAGCAACTCCGTTAGCCACCTGCTCCAGGATCAGCGAACGGGGATGGTCGGCGACCTCGGGGGCAATCTCCACTCCCCGATTCATGGGTCCCGGGTGCATGACCACCGCCTCGGGAGGGAGGGCTTCCAAGCGGCGGCGATCGACGCCGAACCGGGTGACGTACTCGTGCAGCGAGGGAAAGACCGGTCCGCTCCCGCGCTCCATTTGAATGCGCAGGAGATACACCACATCGAGGTGTGGTAGGACGTCGTCGAGTGAGTGTGAAACCTCGACCGGGAAGTCACTCAGGTCGAGCGGGAGCAAGGTGGGCGGAGCGACCAGAACCACCGAGGCTCCAAGAGTCGTGAACGCATCGATGTTGGATCGGGCTACGCGGGAATTGCGGATGTCCCCGACGATTCCGATCCGCAGGCCTTCGAGCTTGCCGAAGCGCCGCCGCAGGGTAAGGGAGTCGAGTAGCGCCTGCGTAGGGTGTTGATGGGCACCGTCGCCACCGTTGACCACCGGGCAATCGACCCAGGTGGCCACCCGGGCGGCAGCCCCGGTGGCCTCGTGCCGCACCACCAGGAGATCGGCGCCCATCGCCCGCACGGTGAGCGCCGTGTCCTTGAGGCTTTCCCCCTTGCTCACCGAGGAGGTTCCCGGGGCGAAGGTCATGACATCGGCCGACAAAGCCTTGGCCGCCCGCTCGAAAGACAGCCGCGTTCGGGTCGATGGCTCGAAGAAGAGCGTCGCAACCGTCATGCCCCGCAACGCCGGCACTTTGGGTATGTCCCGTCCCAGGACCTCGCCGAACTGGTCGGCGAGGTCGAGCAGAACCTCGATCTCGGTGCGGTCGAGGTCGGCGATCGAGAGAAGGTGTTTCACTCTCCGCTCCGTTCGATCCAGACGCCCTGCTCGTCGTCGATTCCCTCCACCCGGACCGTGACCCGCTGGCCGAGCGAGGTCGGCACGTTCTTGCCGACGTAGTCGGCCCGGATCGGAAGCTGGCGATGACCTCGATCGACCAACACCGCCAGTTCCACGGCGGCCGGCCGACCAAGATCGGATATGGCGTCAAGGGCGGCGCGCACGGTTCGTCCGGTGAAGAGCACATCGTCGACCAGGATGACGGTGCGGTCGGTGAGGTCGACCGGCATCAGGGTCCGTCCCAACCGGGTGTTAGGCCGGTGGCTGATGTCGTCCCGGTACAGCCCGATGTCGAGTTCGCCCACCGGCACCTTCGTCTTCTCGAACTCTTCGATCGATGCCGCGATCCCTTCCGCCAACGGGAGTCCCCGGGTATGAATCCCGACCAGCAATAGGCCTGCAACGCCAGGAGCCAGCGAAGATGCGTGGCGTTCGGAAATCTCATGGGCGATGCGCCTGATCGCCCGCCGCACGTCGGCATCGTCCATGAGTTGAACAGGCGTGGCCTGTGTCACCAGACTCTCCTTCCCGGCCTCACGGGACCGGACTTAAAGGCGGCAGCGAGGGTAGCAAGGTTGCAGGACAAGCTCGAGCCGGTACAGATCAAGGGGGAACCGGGTTGAGGCACCCGGACCGCATCGCTAGCTCCGCTCCCTTTCCACCAACGCCGCCAGAACGCCGTTGACAAAAGCGCCACTCCGTTCGGTGGAGAAGGTCTTGGCAAGCCGCACCGCTTCGGCGACAATCACGGCCACGGGGGTCTCGGGTTCATAGCGCAACTCGTAGAGACCGAGCCTCAGGATGGCGCGGTCCACCACCGGCATCCGCTGCACCCGCCAGTGTTCGGAGGCGGCGTCGATCTCATGGTCGAGTTCCGCCAGGTGCGCCAGCACTCCCGCCACCAGGCGTGCCGCCTTGGGGGGGAGTTCTTCGGCCGCCAGCGAGAGGTCGCGCTGATCCGCCTCGTATAGAGCTTGCACGGCCCGGTCGCGGGGCTCGACGGTCACACCCGGGTTATGTACGAACCGCTGCGGGTATCGACCTTGATGCGATCACCGATGTTGACGAACAACGGAACCTGGACCACCAGGCCAGTCTGGGTGGTGGCGGGTTTGGTCGCGGCCGATACCCGGTCACCGCGGATCCCGGGCTCGGTGTAGGTGATCTCCATCTCCACCGACGCCGGGAGGTCCACCGCGATGGGATTGCCCTTATAGAGGGCCAGAGTGACCGTCATGCCGTCGATGAGGTAGTTGGCGTCTTCTCCGACCTCATCCGGGCTCAGGGCGAACTGGCTGTAGTCGTCGAGGTTCATGAAGTGAAACCCGTAGTCGTCCCGATAGAGGAAGGTGTGATCCCGCCGGTCGATGATCGCCTGATCCACGTCCTCGCCGGCCCGGAAGGTGCGATCAAGCACTTGGCCCGTCTCGATGTTCTTGAGTTTCATGCGGACGAAGGCCCGGCCCTTGCCCGGTTTGACGTGCTGATACTCGAGGATCGTAAAGATGCCGTCGCCCAGGTCCAGGGCCATGCCCGGGCGAACGTCGTTGGTTGAGGCCATGATGCTTGCTCGATGGGTGGGTGGTGAGGCGCCGGGGAAGTCAGTCGGGAAGGTGGCAGAGCGTAATCGTTGAAGCACTCAACGGATGCCGACGAACTGGAGGGCTCGGTCGATCTCCTCGTCGGTCACGGCCTCGACTACCGGATCCCCGACGGCCCGTAGCAGCACCATCCGTGTCGCCCGAGGGGTTCGCTTCTTGTCGAGGCGGATGAGGTCAGCCACCGCGGCCGGTGCCGACCCGCTCGCTGCCACCGGGAGGCCGAGTGAGAACACGAGATCCGTCAACCATCCCGCCGGAAAACCGTACCGGTGCTCGGATAGGGCTCCGGCGGCCACCATGCCGACGGCGACCGCCAGGCCGTGGGGCATGCCCGCGACGACTTCGATAGCGTGGCCGATGGTGTGGCCGAAGTTGAGGATGCTCCGGAGGTCACCGTCCCGATAGTCGCGGTTGACCACATCGACCTTGACCCGTACCGCTTTTGGCACCACCTCGTCGAGCGGAGCCTCGGCGCCGTGACGAACGAGGACCCCGACCAGGTCGGGGTCCCCCACCAAACCCGCTTTGAGGGCCTCGGCGATTCCCTCCAGCCGCACGTCGATCGGGATCCGGTCGAGCACATCGAGGTCGATGATCACCCTGGTCGGAAGGTGAAAGGCTCCCACCAGATTCTTGCCATCGAGATTGAGGCCGGACTTCCCACCGATGGCGGCATCAACCGCCCCGAGCAGGGTTGTGGGGACCATCACCCCCTCGATTCCGCGCAACCAGGTGGCGGCGACGAACCCCGCCAGGTCGGTTACCGCTCCCCCTCCTACCCCCATGATGGTGTCACCTCGTCCCACCCCCAGCTCGGCCAGCCACCGATAGACCGTTTCGGCGACTGTCAGGCTTTTCGCCGCATCCCGGTCGGGGAGTTCCATCACCTCCGCCCCGCCCACGGCCGCGGCAACTACTCGAGCGATCCGGGCGGCCCCGGGCTGGGTCAGCACCGCTATCTGACTGCGGGTGCCTCGCTCGGGCAGCAGGGGAACCGGAAGGCCCCGGCCAATCAGGATCTCGGACGTCGCAGGCGCCGTCTCCGCCGCGATCAGGAGGCGTTCCACAGCGCCTCCACCAGATCAACGACCGTTTCCACCGGGAGACGGTCAGTGACTACCACATGATCGGCCGCAGTTTCGTATGCGGCCGCCCGACCCGCCGACAACTCGGCGAGACGGGACAGGCGGTCGACTCCCTCCAGCAGGGGCCGACCACACCCGCGGGCTCGACTGGCGAGGGTGGCCGCCTCGGCCCGCAACCAGATGACCGGGCCGCTGGCGCGCATCACATCCACGTTCTCGGCTTGGAGCACCACCCCCCCTCCGGTCGCCACCACGGCGTTGATGTGGCCGGAGGCCTGAACGACGGCCGCCGACTCCCGGGCCCGGAACCCTTCCTCGCCCTCCAGGGCGAAGATCTCGGCCACTGACCTGCCGGCGCCGGACTCGACCAGCTGATCGGTATCCAGGAACTCGCTGTGGGTCCGATCGGCCAAGACCTGGCCGACGGTCGTCTTCCCCGATCCCATCATGCCCACCAGCCACAACGGCACTCAGGGGGCCCCCGACTCGCGGACTGACCCCATCAGAAGGCGGCCAACCGATCTCGATAGGAATTGGAGGCCCGGGCGAAATCTTCAACGGTGTCTCCGCCGAACATACGCAGGCACTCCTGGGCGAGAACGATGGCCACCATCTGTTCGGCTACCACGCCGGCCGCCGGCACCGCGCAGGTGTCCGATCGCTCGTAGAAGCTCGGCTCGGGCCGCTTGGTCTCGACATCCACGGTTTGCAGCCCTTTACGGACCGTCGAAATCGGCTTCATCGCCGCCCGCACCCGCAGCAGACCGCCAATGCTCATGCCCCCCTCGGTGCCGCCGGCACGATTGCTGTGGCGGGTGAACTCGCCCTCATAGAAGATCTCGTCGTGGGCCTCGGAGCCCCGCCGGCGGGCCGACTCGAAGCCATCGCCAACCTCCACGCCCTTGATCGCCTGAATCGACATCAGCGCCTCCGCCAGGCGGGCATCGAGCCGTCGGTCCCAGTGGACGTGGCTTCCGATCCCGGCCGGGACGCCATAGGCCAAGACCTCGACCACTCCTCCAAGGGTGTCACGATCGGCTCTGGCTGCCTCGATCTCGGCGATCATCGCCTCAGCTACCTCCGGGTGGAAGCAGCGAACCGGGGACGAGTCGATCAACGGCAGATCGCCTGCCACCGGAAGGGGCTCGGAAGGTGCGGTCACCTTGCCGATGCCCACGACGTGCGACAACACCGAGACATCGACGACTGCCAGAAGGCGCTTGGCCAGGTAGCCAACGACTGTCCGGGCGGCGGTCTCCCGGGCGGAGGCGCGCTCCAGGACATCACGGGCGTCGTGAGTGTCGTACTTCAGCATCCCGGCCAGGTCGGCATGTCCGGGGCGCGGGGAGGTGAGACGCCGCCCCTCCTGGCTGTCTTCCGCCGGCTCTGGACTCATGGCCTGCTGCCAGCGGGGCCACTCGGTGTTGCGGACGATCACTGCGACTGGAGAACCAAGGCTACGGCCGTGCCGAACACCCGCAAGAATCTCGATTTCGTCGCGCTCGACTCGCATGCGCCCCCCCCGGCCCAGCCCCAATCGGCGCCGGGCCAGTTCGGCGGAGATGCCCTCTCGATCGACCGGCACGCCAGCAGGAAGGCCTTCGACCACCGCCACCAGGCCGGGACCGTGGGACTCACCGGCGGTCAAAAAGCGGAACATGGACGGGATGGTAGAACCAGGCGCTCCCCAGGCCCGCGGCAGTGCCCGTCAGCCGACCAGGGCGCCTGAGAAAATGATCGCCCCCCAGGCGCCGAGGATCAGGGGCGGGCCGTAAGGGATGGCCGCCTTGCGCCCCCGACCCATGGCCAACAGCACGAACGCCGGAATCGCCCCCAGCACCGCGGTGATGATCAAGCCCCACGCCAGCGTCCGGTAGCCGTGATACGCGGTGAAAAGGCCGAGCAACGCCGCCAGCTTGACGTCCCCGAACCCGAAGCCGTCTCCCCGGGCGACGAGGAAGACCGCCAGCAGGAGCCCGAAGTAGATGGCGCTCCCGGCGACCCCCCTGAGCAGGCTTCCTTCCTCGTCCTCCAGGGCGGCCCCGACGATCAGCAGGACGAAGGCTGCCGCCGTGCCCGGGTAGAGGATCCGGTTGG
>DATHSX010000364.1:0-2073 GCA_035463935.1 Acidimicrobiia bacterium
CCACCCCGTATCTCTGCCGGCCGATCGAATGGGGTGCCGACATCGTTGTCCACTCCGCGACCAAGTTCATCGGCGGTCATGGTGTCGTGATAGCGGGGGTGATAGTCGAATCAGGTCGGTTCCCGTGGGACAACGGCAACTTCGGAGTGTTGACCGAACCCTCACCGGCCTATCACGGGCTTCGCTTCTGGGAGAACTTCCGCGAATACGCGTACCTCACCAAGGCCCGGACCGAACTGCTGCGAGACGTCGGCGCCGCCCTGTCCCCGTTCAACTCATTCCTGCTCCTGCTCGGCCTGGAGACACTGCCGCTGCGCATGCAGCGACACGTCGAGAACGCCCGTCGGGTGGCCGACTTCCTCGCCGACCATCCGGCGGTGACGTGGGTCAGCTACCCGCCCGCCGACGATGCCCTGGTCGCGAAGTACGTTCCTGCCGGCCCGGGGGCGGTATTCACTTTCGGCGTCAAGGGCGGCTACTCGGCGGGGAGGCGATTCATCGAGAGGGTGGAACTGGCCTCCCATCTAGCCAATGTCGGAGATGCCAAGACCCTGGTGATCCATCCGGCCTCGACGACTCACCAGCAGGTGCCGGTGGCAGAGAAGTCGGCGGCCGGGGTGGGCGACGATATGGTCCGCATCTCCGTGGGCCTGGAGGACGCCGCAGACATACTGGCCGACCTCGATCAGGCCCTGGGGGACGGGTGACCGACTTCGTCGCTGACGCCACACCGGCCGAGCGGCTCCAGATCCTGCGTGAGGCGAAAACCGTGGCTCTGGTCGGAGTGTCGCCCAACCCCCTTCGCTCCTCCAACTTCGTGGCCACTTACCTCACGCGCACCCCTTACACCATCTGGCCTGTGAACCCCAACGCCGAGGAGGTGCTGGGGCTGAAGTGTTATCCGTCACTCGCCATGCTCCCGGGCCGGCCCGACATCGTTGACTGCTTTCGCAAGGAGTCCGAACTACCCCAGGTTGTGGACGAGGCGATCGCGGTGGGAGCAAAGGTGATCTGGTTCCAGCTCGGGTTACGCAACGAGGAAGCCGCGGCCAAGGCGCGAGCAGCCGGGCTCAAGGTCGTTCAGGACCGCTGTCTCAAGATCGAGCATGCGCGCTTCGCCGGCGGTCTCCACCTGGCCGGCTTCGACACCGGTTTGATCTCCTCCAAACGGCGCCGCCCCGTTTAGTGATCTGGCCGGTTTGGTGATCTGGCCGGTTTAGCGATCGGGCCGGTCTGGCGAACGGGCCGGTCGGGCGATCGGGCCGGTCTGGCGATCTGGCGGTTCAGGCGACGGATGTACCGGCGATGCACACACAACTCCCGGAAACCCACCGAACGGTATAAGGCCTGGGAGGCGGTGTTGGAGCCATCGGAGAAGACCACTGTCGCCTGCGCCCCGAGGCTGCGCAGCAGGCGGAGGCCAAAGAGGTTGGCCGCCTTGGCCAGGCCCAGACCGCGATGATTGGGGTGGGTACCCACGGGCTCGAACTCCCCGACCGCGCCGGCGGGGTCGAGCCAGCACATGGTGAAGGCGGCGAGTGATCCGTCGGGGGCCGAAACCACCACATCGTGATCGAAGGAGTAGTGGGGAAGTCCCGTGAGTGACTCGTACTTCTCTTCGGTCATCTTGGACGGAGCGAAGGCGGCCCGATGTACCTCCACCCTCGCCCCGATTTCTTCCGGTCCCTCCACGGTTCGCACCCGGTACCCGGGCGGCAGGAGCGGCGGGGCCAATTCATCCGCCAACTCCCGGAAGAATTGCGTCAGGGTCTCGTCGGTGGCGACGAAGCCCCGATCGAGCAGGAAGCCCTGCTCCCGCGAGCCATCGGCTGCCCAGATCTGGATGCTCTCGGTCGGGGTGTCCTCTGCCCGGACCCGCGCGACCGCCCACTCGAGGATCTCATCTCGGATGGCCAGATCGCGATCAGCCGGAAGCCCCGGAGCTACCAACACCTCCACCGACCCCGGCGGGGTGAACCATCCCCAGGCGGTCGTCTGCTCACCTTCCGACCATATCTGGATGCGTGTGGGCCAGTCGGCGTCAGGACCACCCAGGCACATCCACCATTCGAG
>DATHSX010000365.1:0-2912 GCA_035463935.1 Acidimicrobiia bacterium
GATCGATCGCGTCGCCGCCGCCTGCCGGGCCAACGGCAGGCACTGGGGGGCGGTTACCCCGTCCCCGGACTACGCAGCGATGTTGATCGAGAAGGGGTGCAGCCTGCTCAGCCCTGCCAACGACGTGAAACTGGTCGCTGCCGGGCTAACCGCCCTCAAGTCCCAGTACGCATCCCTCTGGTGACGAGTCAGCCCTCCTTCGTCGCCAGCCGGGCTGCCACCGCAACCACCTCGGCCGGCTCCGCCCGACGCCGGTGGTTGAGGTCGACGAAGCCGTACTTGATGGTCCCATCGCGGTCGATGACATAAGTAGCTGGAACCGGCAGCTCCCAGACCTCCGTGCCGTTCATCGCCCCGACGTCCCGTCCGTCCGCCCGATACATGGCCACCTGCTCGGGGAGCATCTCATAGACCAGGTGGAACCTCCTGGCGACCACGTTGTTGTGATCAGAGAGGACCGGATAGTCGAGGCCCAGGCGTTCCACCAGACCGATCGACGTGTCGGGGCTATTGGGGGAGACAGCCACCAGGGTTGCTCCGGCCGCTTTGATCTCTCCCAGGGCCTGTTGCAGCGCCCGCAGCTCCATGTTGCAGAATGGGCACCAGGCACCGCGGTAGAACGAGAGAATCACCGGGCCTCGGAAGAGGAGATCGCTCAGCCGTACCGGCCGGCCGGTGGCGTCGGGTAGCTCGAAATCGAGGGCCGGATCGCCCACCTGCAGGGCTCGCTGGGCGATGCCGGAGGCGGCCAGGGCCTCGGCGGCGCGGGTGTAGACCGCCCGCCGTTCCGCCGGCATCGCCTGCCATCCACTCTCCGCTCGCGCCGCCAGTTCTTCACCCAACGACAAACCTGGACCTCCCTAGACCAGTAGCCGCTCTTCGTACTCGACCCGGGAGAGGATGCGGGCGGGGCCGTCGGTGATCAGCACCATGTCCTCGATCCGCACACCGCCACCCCCGGGGACGTCGGGTACCCAGACGAGCGGCTCCACCGCGAATACCATGTTGGGCTGAAAGTCGTAGGTGGGCGCCCCGGGCAGCTTCTCGCCGATGTAGGGGGGCTCGTTGGCCCCCATGCCGATTCCATGGCCGATGAACAGGCTGAACAGGTGGTCGTCCAGCCCGTGCTCACCGATTTTGGCGATGATGGCGTCGGCCGCGTCCTGATTGGTGAAACCGGGCCGCATCTTCTCAATCCCGGCCATCAGCCCTTCGAACACCGCGTTGTAGATCTGCCGCTGCTGTCGCGAGGGCCGTCCGACGACGGTCGTCCGTCCGATATCGGCGAAGTAGCCGTTCCACATCGCGCCGATGTCGATGAAGCAAAGGTCCTGGTTGCGGATGATCTTGTCGGTGGCCAGCCGATGGGGGGGTGACATGTGCTCCCCCGAGGCCACAAACGGCGTGATGACGTGAGCCATCTCGCCGCCCAGGTAGAACAGGGTCTGCATCGCGTCCCCCGCTACTTCCAGTTCCCGGCGGCCGGCCCTGGTCTCCTCGAGAGCCCGCTGGGTCACCGAATCGCCAATGGCGCACGCCTCTTCAATGATGGCGATTTCTCCCGGGCTCTTGATCCAGCGAGCCTGCTGCATGATGGTGTCGCCATCGAACAGTTCGAGGTCGGGCAGATGCTTGCGCATGGCCTCCATGAATGAGATGTTGGCCTGATCGACCCCGAGCCTCCCGTCGCCGAGACCCCGGTCGCGTAGGAGGGGAGCGAGGGTGTTGCGGACGAAGCCGTCGACCAGGTCCCGCTGTTCCATGATGGGGATGGCGTGGGCCTCAGCTATCCAGGGCATCCCGAACCTGGCCTTGTCGATCTCCCCGCCCGAGCAGAGCAGGACCGGTTCACCATCTGGTACAAGGAGCGCCCCGTTGAGCGACGTGGTCTTACCGGCGATGAGCTGAGCCCGGAGCGAGGTGAGGTACCTGACGTTCTCGTCTTTCCAAACCAGCAGCCCGTCGGCGCCGGCGTCCTTCATAGCCTGCTGGGTCCGCGCGACTTTCTGCCTTCTAATCGAGGGAAAGTCGTAGCGGTCCTCCCAGTCGACCGCGAACGGGCCCTTGGCGTAGCCCGACATGAAGCTCCTTTGGATGTTGCTGGCTCAGCATCCTATTGAGCGACCGTGGGCCATTCGATCGGAGAACCCGATCACGTAGGAACCGGGGCTAGCGGGCGATTCGGGCTCGCCGGACTCGGCCCAGATCGAGCCGAGGTCTCCCTTCGAGCAGTTCCGGGCTGAACTCCACCTGCCAACCAGACCCGATCCATGGGTCACGTGCTCGCAGTCAGCCCGTCAAGGCCGGAGGCAGAGGCGCGAAAACTTCCCTGCAGGTCCGTTTTCGCGTTGGTGAACGGACCCAGTAGCTTGCCCCCTCGTCCGGTCGACTTCTCCCCGGGCACCACTTCCCCAGCCGTTGACAGCGTATTCGCGCCATCGGACGGTCGCGAAAACTGACCCAGGAAGATCCTTGACCAGTGACAAGCGTGTAATTACAGTAGTGTATTAGCCCCAATACGTTGTGGTCAGGGGATAGGACACCACAACATGTTGTGGCCTTGGGTGTGTGGTCACCGGCTGATGGCAAATGCAATAGCCATAGCCGATGCCAGGTTGGGCAAGGTTTTTACGACCGGGGCCCCCGCTGCCCGTGGAGGCAAGGAGGTCCCCATCTTGGAGGGAGAACACATGGGCAAAGGCTTGCGCATCACCCGTCGCTTCACCACCGAAGGCGTCGACCCGTACGCGACGATCGAGTGGTCCCGGCGGGACTCGAGGATCACCAATCCGGACGGGTCGGTGGTTTTCGAGGTGAAGGATGCAGAGATGCCGGCCTCCTGGTCGCAGGTGGCGACCGACATCGTGGTCTCCAAGTACTTCCGCAAGGCCGGGGTGCCGCAGACCAATGAA
>DATHSX010000366.1:0-5791 GCA_035463935.1 Acidimicrobiia bacterium
TGCGGTGATCAACCAAGGCGGCGCCGAATCGGGCCCTTAGATGCTCTTCGGCGATCGCCATCCCCACCCCCATCCCGAAGCCCTGCCCCAGCGGCCCGGTGGTGACCTCGATACCGCTGGCCGGATGCCGCTCGGGATGGCCGGCGGTGATGCTGCCGAGCTGGCGGAACGACTTGAGATCATCGAGGCTCACCGCGAACCCGGAGAGGTGAAGCAGCGCATAGAGCAGCATCGAGCCATGCCCGTTGGAAACGACGAACCGGTCGCGGTCGAGCCAGGTCGGTGACGAGGGATCGACCCTGAGGTATCGGCCCCACAGCACGACGGCGATCTCGGCCATCCCCATGGGCATACCGGGATGACCGGAGTTGGCCTTCTGGACGGCGTCCATGGCCAGACCCTTGATGGTGTTGACGGCGAGTTGTTCGAGGTCGGACATCGGCGACGAGGGTAGTTCGGCACCGGAAGCGGACCGCCTAGCCTGGAGATGGTGGAGGGATGGTTCTTCCTGTCCGCCGCTCTGCTTCTGGTTAGTGGGGGTGCCAAGCTGAGGGACCCCACTCCGACCGCGGGTGCCCTCAGGGCGGCGACCCTCCCGTCGGCTCGTCCGCTCGTGTTCCTGCTCGCCGCGGGCGAGACGATCGTCGGAGCCGGGTCCTTGCTGCTCGGGGGCCGCATCTTCGGCTGGCTGCTGGCGGGCCTCTACATGGGCTTCGCCGTGTTTGTGGCCGTTGCTCTCCGGCGCCGGCTGCCGATCGCTTCCTGCGGCTGTTTTGGCAAGACCGACACCCCGCCATCCCTCCTTCACCTCGTGCTCAATCTGACGGCGGTGGGCGGGGGCATCCGGGCGGCCATCACTCCGAGCCGTCCGCTCGTTGCGGCCCTCGCCGGCCAGCCGCTGCTCGGCATCCCCTACCTCGCCTTTCTCGCCGTCGGCACCTTTCTCGCCTACCTCGTCCTCTCGGACTTGCCCCGCCTCGTTCGCCCGGTGACTGGCCCCGTCGCCCGATGAGCACCCGGCTGGTCGAGGCGGTCAGCCAGGCCCTGGCCAGGCGCACCTCGCGGCGAGGCTTTCTGCGCCGGGCGGCCGTGGTGGGTTCGGCCCTGGTGACGGCCCCCGCCACCTACCTGCTCCGGCCCATTTCCGCCTACGCCGCGGTGGTGCCGGGGGACTGCCCGGGCGGAGCGCTGTGCCGGGACGGTTACACCGAGTTCTGCTGCTCGATGACCGGCGTCAACACCTGCCCGCCGGGGACCGCCATCTCCGGCTGGTGGCGAGCCGAGGGCTCCGGCTACTGCGGGGGCGGCCCCCGCTACTACATGGACTGCCACGACACCAACTGCGGCGGTTGCGGCTGCGGCGGCTCCGGAACCTGCGGCCCGGAATGCGTGGGCAAGGTCTGCCAGTGCGCCAACGACGACTGCAACCTCCGCAAGGTCAATTGCGTCCGCTTCCGCTACGGCCAGTGCAACCAGCACATCGCCTGCATGGGCCCGATCGTCTGCCGGGTGGTCACCTGCGTGCCCCCCTGGGAGTGGGACTCGACCTGTCTGGCGGTCGACGCCCGCGACGACAACACCCGCTTCCACGACGCCCCTTGCCTCAACCCGGCGCGGGTGCTCAACGCTTATCCCGGGGTGGTGACACTTCCCACCTGGAGCCTGCGCAGCGGCCTCTCCGCCGGGGCGGCCACCAGCACTTTCGACCTGGGCACCCCCGGCGACATCCCCCTCGCCGCCAACTGGACGGGTTCCGGGGTCGCCACCGCCGCCGTGGTGAAGGGCAGCGGGCACGGGCGGGTGGGCGACGCCAACCTCACCTGGCACATCCGTCAGGTCGAGGGGGGCGGCCAGCCCGATCTGATCTTCACCTACGGACAGCCCGGCGACCTCCCGGTCGCCGGCGATTGGTCGGGCAAGGGCTGGGACACGATCGGCGTCTTCCGGAGCGGTCAGTGGCTGCTCCGCAGCCGCAACTCGCCGGGCCCGCCCGAACTCACCGTTAGCTTCGGGCAGGCGGGTGACATCCCGGTGGCGGGTGACTGGAACGGTGACGGCATCGACGGGATCGGGGTGGTCCGGGGCAGCCGCTGGATGCTTCGCCAGACCGCCTCCTCGGGACCTCCCGACCTCGAATTCGACTTCGGCGATGCGTCCGGCATCCCGGTGGTGGGCGACTGGAACGGCAACGGGGTCGAAACCATCGGCCGGTTCCGATCGGGCACCTGGGAGCTCAAGGACCAGTTCGGCGGCGGCAACCCCGATCGCACATTCACCTTCGGCGACCCCGGCGGCATCCCGGTGGTATGGGGAAGGATCACCGGATGACGATGTTGGGCTCGGCGGTCAGAGAACCCGCACACGCCACTGACGTGGTGCGATCTGTGCAGGTTTGCCCCCCGAAAACGGTACGCAAACCTTCACGGAGGAGGGGTTGACGTGGAGGCACTGATCATCGTCGAAGGCATCGTGATCCTGCTGCTGGCGGTCCTGGTCGCCGGTTTGCTGCGCAGCCATGCCGAGATCCTTCGGCAATTGCACGCCCTGGGCGGGGGCGAGCACGCCACCGCAGCCTTCGCCGTCCCTCCCCGGCGTCACCACCTGGGAACGGCGCCGCTCGCCAACCTGACCGGCCCCACTCCTCAGGGCGGCTCGGCCTCCTTCGCCCTCACCGGTTCGCGGGGCTACGCCTTGCTTTCGTTCCTCTCGACGACCTGCTCCTCGTGCCGGGTCTTCTGGGAGGGACTCGACCCGGAACCGGACCTGTCCGGCGCCCGCCCGATCGTCGTCACCAAAGACCCCGCCGAGGAGAGCCCGGCCGACCTGGCCCGGATGGCCTCGCCCCGGGTCGCCATCGTCATGTCCTCCGATGCTTGGGACCGGTTCCGGGTCCCGGCCACCCCCTACTTCGCGCTGATCGACACCGCCAGCGGCACCGTGGTGGGCGAAGGCTCGGCGGCCGACTGGACGCGGGTCGGCGACATGATCCGGCGGGCCCTCAACGACCACACCCACCCGCTGCACCGTTCCACCGGCGCTCGCCAGGCCGACGTCGACCAGGAACTGCGGGCGGCCGGGATCGAACCCGGCGACGTCCGTCTTTACCGGCCCCCGGCCCCATGAAGCTGGAGGGAGAAGGGATCAGGGTGGATCTGCCTCCCGGGTGGGAGGGCGAGATCGGCCCGTCCGCGCCTCCTCTCGAGGATGGAGCGGTTCGCAACATGGTGGCTCACTTCGCCAGCTTCCCGTTGCCGGCGCGGCGGGGAGACTTCGGGGGCGGTGCGGTGGACCTGATGGGGAGTTCCGACGCCTTCGTCGCCCTGTTCGAATACGGGCGGGAGGCGGCCGGCACCGCCCTTTTCGCTGCCGCCGGAGCCCCCGCCCGGCTCGAGTCGGGCCACTTCGACCGGTCGGTCTTGCAGCGCCCGGTGCCGCTGCAGAGCGCCGTGCAGCGCTTTTTCACCGCCACCGGGCGGGCGTTCTGTCTCTACGTGGTGGTGGGAAGCCACGTCGACCGGGCCGATGTCCTCCCCGCCATCAACCAGCTGCTGGGGTCGCTGGTGATCGAGTGAGACCCAGTCGAACGAGGCGCGGGGCGCTGGGCCTGGTGGGGGCAGCGCTGGTCGCGGCGCTGGCGGCGGGGTCACCGGCCCAGGCCGTGGGCATCAGCGGATCGTTTGTCGACGACGACGGCAGCATCCACGAGCCCGACATCAACGCCATCGCCGCCGCCGGGATCACCGCTGGCTGTGGGCCGTCGCTCTACTGCCCGCGCAGTTCAGTGACCAGGGCGGAGATGGCCACGTTCCTGGCCCGGGCCCTGAAGCTGGCTCCGGTGAGCACCGGGCCGTTCTCCGACATCGGTGGGAGCATCCATGCCGGCAACATCAACGCCATTGCCGCCGCCGGGATAACGAGCGGATGCGGCGCCGGATTGTTTTGTCCGTGGGCGATCGTCAGCCGCGATCAGATGGCCACCTTCCTCGCCCGCTCGCTCGACTTGCCGCCGGTCGCCTCGGCGCCGTTCAACGACATCGCCGGCAGCATCCACGCCGGCGACATCGGGGCCATCGCCGCCGCCGGCATCACCGCCGGTTGCGGCCCCGGGATCTACTGTCCGTTCAGCCCGGTCACCCGCGAGCAGATGGCCACGTTCCTGGCCCGGGCGTTCAAGCTGGATCGGATCTACCCGCAGGTGCCGGTGGTGGAAGGGGTCTATCTCAGCTGCAGCAAGGACGGGCTGGTCTGCCAGGGCTCGATCACCGTCCCCTACCGGTCTCAATACGAGGTCCGGGAGGGTTTCTACGACACCACTGCCGGCGCCTCGCTCGCCTCCGGCTCCACCCGGGTGGAACTGGCCATCAACGGGTACGGGCAGACGCTGACCGCCCTACCCATCACCACCGCCGGCAACACCAGGTCGAGGCTGTACCGGGCCGTCTTCAGCCTGGCGCCCGGCACCCACGGCCTCACCGTCCGCTGGTATTGTAACGGCTACCTGGAACAGACCACCACCGTGTGGGTGACGGTCAGGTCCTGAGGCGGATGGCGGAAAGCGGAAGGCGGAGGGCCGCTACTCCACCACCATCAGGGAGCGGTCGGATTTGTTGAGCACCTCCACCCCGGTCTCGGTCACTGTCACGATGTCCTCGATCCGCACCCCGAACCTCCCAGGCAGGTAGATCCCGGGCTCGACCGAAAAGCACATCCCCGGCTCCAGCACCTCCTCGTTGCCCTCCACCAGATAGGGATGCTCGTGGCCTTCCAGGCCGATCCCGTGGCCGGTGCGGTGGATGAAATACTCGCCGTAGCCGGCCTCGGTGATGATCCGGCGGGCGACGATGTCAATCTCCTCGGCGTGGATCCCGGGCCGCACCGCCACGGTGGCGGCCCGCTGGGCGGCGTGGACCGCGGCGTGCACCTCCTTCTGTTCGGCGGTCGGTTCCCCCACCGAGAACGTGCGGGTGGAATCGGAGGAGTAGCCGCGGTGCTTGCCGCCGAAGTCGACCACCACCAGGTCGCCGTGCTCGATGACCCGCTCGCCCGGTTCGTGATGCGGGGAGGCGCTGTTGGGCCCGGAGGCGACGATCCAAAAGAGCGACTGGTCGTGGTCCTCTTCGAGGGTCATCTCGGTCACCAGCCGGGCCATCTGCCGTTCGGTCCTTCCCGAGAAGCGGACCTCACGCAGCCGGGCTACCACCCGGTCGAGCCCGGCCCCGGCAATCCGCAGCCGGTCGATTTCCTCCGGATCCTTCCTGATCCGCAGGGCGCGGGTCAGGAAGGCTGCCGACCGGAAGCGGGTCCCGGGCAGGCGCTCTTCGAGGCCGAGCAGGAACACCGACCAGGTCTGATCGCCGATGGCGGCGGTGCGGGCCCCCGAACAGAGATCGGCCACCCAGGCGAGCGGGTCCTCGGTCTCCGCCCAGGCCTGAACCTGGAAGGGTCCCGGGGCGACCCGCGGCGCCTCCAACTCCGGCACCACCAGCACCGGGTCGCCGGCGATCCCCGCGACCAGCATGGTCAACCGCTCCAGCGCCATCGCCTGATACCCGGTCAAGTAGGGGAGGTCGGCCCCGAGCGACAGCAACAGCCGGTCGATCCCCTCCCCCACCATGAGCCGCTGGACGGCGGCGATCCGACCGCGGTAATCGAAGGCGCTCATCGGCGGGATCGTATTGTCTGCACCCGGGGCAAGCTGTGGTGAGGGCTGTCCCTCAAAGCCGAGATGATTCCGTCGCGGTGGACCAGCCGCGCATGAGGGCTATCACCAGGATCAGCCCTACGCCCAGGG
>DATHSX010000367.1:0-9196 GCA_035463935.1 Acidimicrobiia bacterium
CAGGGTCTTCGCGGAGAAGTGCGTTGCTGGACTCATCGCCGACGAGGCGCGCTGCCGCCAACTGGTCGAGCGCAACGTGATCATCGTCACCGCCCTCAACCCCCACATCGGATACGACAATGGGGCCAAGGTCGCCAAAGAGGCCTTGGCGAGTGGCAAGAGCGTCCGCCAGGTGGTGCTCGACCAGGGTCTGATGAGCGAGCCGGATCTCGATCGGGCGCTGGATCTCAAACGGATGACCGAAGGCGGGGTGCTCTAGACCTGCGATCCGTGATCGCCCCACGCGATCGCCTCGGCTAAATACGCGATCGGCCCTCAGGTGTCCTCGTCGACCTCCGTCACCAGGCCCCCGTCCCAGCGCGCTCTGATCTCGACCCTGACCTCCTCCGCCTCGAGCTTGACCCTCACCTCGGGCGGGCCCGAATCGTCGATCTCGTAGAGGAAACCCGGCTGCGGAACCACCGATTCCAGCCGCACCTCGCCTGATCGGTAGGAGACGATCACCGATCCGCCAATCGAGTTGATGGTCGTCTGCTGCCAGGCTGCAGCGGTTGTCGTGGTTGAAACGGGCGGCCCGGTGGTAGTGGCCGACGGGTTCGTCGTAGTGGTCGATGAGGTGGCGGCGGTGGTCGCCGTCGTCACAGTGGACGGTGAGGTCGAGAGGGAGGTCGAGGGGAACGTCGAGGTAGTGGTGGGGGTGGCGTCGGTCGCCACCACCGAGGTCAGCGGCCGATTGGTCACCTCCGCACCGGCGGCGTTGACAGCTACGTAGGCGATGGCGGTCGTGGCGGCCGTGGCCACCACCCATATTCCGACCATGAGAAACCGGCGCACGTCGCCATCTTGGCTGAGGTCACCTCAGAAGAACCTCAGGAAATCATCAAACTGCTGAAACGGGCCTCTTTGCCAGATTCCGGGGCCGACACCATCTCCTACTCTGGCCAGGTGGCCGCCATCGTTGTCATAGAAGACGACCCCCATATCCGTCGGCTGGCCGCCGAGGCGCTGGCCGCCAACGGACATCATGTCGAATCGGCGGCGGGAGCCCTGGAGGGATTGAAGCTCGTGGTCGCCAGTAAACCCGACCTCGTCATTCTCGATCTCGGGCTTCCCGACCTCGACGGAGCCGAGTTGCTGCGCATGCTCCGGGCCGTCTCCGGGGTGCCGGTCATCGTCGCCACTGCTCGGGAAGGAGACCAGCACGTCGTGTCGGCTCTCGACGCCGGGGCCGACGACTACCTGGTCAAGCCCTACTCGGTCGCCCAACTCGAGGCCCGGGTCCGGGCGGTACTGCGCCGGGCGGAGCCCGCGACCGCAGAGCCGGCGATCGATCTGGGTGGCCTGCGGATCGACCGGGCTGCCCGAGAGGCTTCTCTGGAAGGGACGTCGCTTGACCTCAGCCCCAAGGAGTTCGACCTGTTGTTGCTGTTGGCCGAACACTCCGGAGAGGTGGTCAGCAGGCGGCAGATGCTGGCCGAGGTCTGGCGCCAGCCTTACGGGGGCGGCGATCGAACGATCGATGTCCATCTGTCATCGCTTCGGGCCAAGTTGGGAGAGACCGCCCGCCGGCCCCGATACCTCCACACGGTGCACGGGGTGGGCGTGAAGCTGGTGCCACCAACGGGGCGGTGAGCGATGCGTCGCCGTCTTGCCTGGCTGGCGCTGGCGATCACGTCTCTGGTGGTGATCGCCTTCATCGTGCCTCTGATGCTGGTGGTCCGGCGCCAGGCGATCGAACGCGCCCAGATCGATGCCGAACGGGCGGTGCAGACCGTGGCCAGCCTGGTCGCACTGACCGCCGCCGGCACCGAAGTGTTGAGCGCCAACCTGATCTCGAACGCAGTGGGAGGGCTCCCCGAGGAGGTGGCGGTCCTGCTCCCCGACGCGAGCAGCATCGGCGACGTCCCTGCCACGTCGAGGGTGGTCGGGTCGGTCCGGCTGGGCCTCCCCGCCTCCGGTTACAACTCCGGCGGTGATTGGGAGGTCGGAGTCCCCATCCAGACGAGGCACGGGGTGATAGGGGTGGTAGCGACGGCCCCGGCGGCCAAGCTCTCGCAGGGAGTGGCGACCGCATGGCTGGTGCTGGCAGGTCTCGGCCTGCTGGTAATAGGAGCAGCGGTGGCTCTGGCCCTGCGGCTCGGCCGGGAGCTGGTGCGGCCGGTCGGGGAGCTGGCCCGGGTGGCGGATCGTCTGGGACAAGGCGACCTCAGTGCCCGCGCTACTGGCGAAGGGCCGCCGGAACTGGCGGCGGTGGCAGCCGCCCTCAACGGGCTGGCTGGACGCCTGGGTGATCTGATCAAGGCCGAGCGGGAGTCACTGGCCGATCTCTCCCACCGCCTGCGCACTCCGCTCACCAGCCTCCGGCTGCAAGGCGAGCGACTGACCGACGAAGCCGAGAAGGCTTCGGTGCTGGCGGCGGTGGACCGGATGCAGGCGGCGGTCGATGGCATGATCGCCGGCATGCGGCAGGGCAAGGCCCCGAACGCATCCGTCGACCTGGCTGATCTAGTGGGGCGCCGGCTGGAATTCTGGGGCGTGCTGGCTGCAGAGCAGGGCCGGAAGGTCAACCAGACGTTGGCTCCGGGGCCGATCCTGGTATCCGCCGATGAAGACGAGCTGGGGTCGATGCTCGACAGCCTGGTCGGCAATGTGCTCGCCCACACCGCCGGTGGAGTGCCTTTTGAAGTCCGGTTGGTGGGCGATCAGGGCCGGGCCGTGTTGACCGTCGGGGATGGTGGACCGGGCTTCCCCGCCGGGGTGGACGCCGCCTCCCGCGGGGTATCCGGGGCCGGTTCCACCGGGTTGGGCCTCGACATTGCCCGCCGGGTGGCCGAGCGGGCGGGGGGTTCGATGCGCCTGGGTCGCTCACCGCTCGGTGGCGCCCAGGTAGTGGTTACTTTCAAGCTGGGGCGGGAGGCCTAGGCTCCTGGTTGAGCGCCTGGACCAGGGTGGTCCAGGGCAGGGATGCGCATTTGATGCGCACCGGGTAGCGGCGTACCCCCTGCAGGGCTTCGAGCTCACCGAGGACCGCCCCCGGTTCGGCGTCGGCGTGATCGCCGTTCTCGCTGGTCAGCATGGCGTTGAACCGCTCGGCCAGCTGGACGATGCCTGCCCGGTCGAGACCGCGGATCGCCTGGCCCATCATCGACCCCGAGGACTGGCTGATGGAGCAGCCGTGGCCCCGCACCGACACCTCGGTCACCGCCTCGCCGTCAAATGAGACCTCCACCGTCACTTCATCACCGCAGAGTGGATTCACACCTTCGGCCCGAAAGTCGGGAGCGTCCAGCGGCCGGCGGTTGCGCGGGTTGCGGTAGTGGTCGAGGATGACTTCGCGGTAGAGCTCTTCGAGGGCCATATCAGAGGCCAAACAACTCGGCGGCCGCTTCTAGTCCCGTCATCAAGGCGTCGACGTCGTCCTTGTTGGAATAGACCGAGAAGGAGGCGCGGGCGGTGGCCGGCAGGCCGAGAACCCGCATCAGGGGCTTGGCGCAGTGGTGCCCGGCCCGGACCGAGACCCCATGCTGGTCGAGGATGGTGGCGAGATCGTGGGGATGGACGTCTCCCAGAGTGAAGCTGATGGCGCCGCCCCGGTCAGCGCTGGTCGGCGGGCCCTGCACCGCTACATGCGGGTTGGCGGCCAATCGGGCGAGGGCGTATTCGGTTAGCTCGGTGTCGTGGGCCGCTACCCGCTCCATACCCACCTTGGTGAGATATTCGAGGGCCGCGTCGAAGCCCACCGCCTCGATGATCGGCGGAGTGCCCGCCTCGAAGCGATGCGGCACCTGGGCCCACGTGGAGTGATCGAGTTGAACGTCGGCGATCATCTCGCCGCCCCCTTCGAATGGCTCCATCTCCTCCAGGCGCTCGGGCCGTCCCCATAAGACGCCGATTCCGGTAGGGCCCAGCATCTTGTGGCTCGAGAAGGCGAGAAAGTCGGCGCCGAGGGCCGCCACGTCCACCGGTCGGTGGGGGACCAGTTGGGCGCCGTCCACCACGACCAGCGCTCCCGCGGCGCGGGCGGACCGGGCCATCTCCGCGACCGGGGGGATGGTGCCGAGGACGTTGGACATGCCGGTGATCGACACGACCCGCGGTTGGCGTTCCAGCAACG
The DNA here is from genome assembly GCA_035463935.1 of Acidimicrobiia bacterium. Classification (GTDB taxonomy): domain Bacteria; phylum Actinomycetota; class Acidimicrobiia; order Spongiisociales; family ZC4RG35; genus DATEEG01. The sequence continues at coordinate 4,115 of DATHSX010000367.1, forward strand.
ACGCGAACGCCTCCAGGTCGAGCGTGAAATCGCCGGTCATCGGGACGAAATCGAGCTCCGCCCCGACCCGGCGGGCGATCATCTGCCACGGCACCAGGTTGGCGTGGTGCTCCATGTGGGTGAGAAGGATGTGATCGCCGGGCCGCAGCCGGGCTCCTCCCCACCCGGCCGCCACCATGTTCAAACCGGTGGTCGTGCCGCGGGTGAGCACCACCTCGGCCGGGCTGGTGGCGCCGATGAATTCGGCAGCCCGGGCGCGCGCCGCCTCGTACCGCTCGGTGGACTCCGTCGACATCCGGTAGGCCCCGCGATGGACGTTGGCGTAGACCGTCGCGGAGAACACCGCCATCGCTTCGATCACCGAATGCGGCTTGAGAGAAGACGCCGCCGAGTCGAGGAAGTGGCCGGCACCGGCGGCGAAAGCAGGGAAGTCCTGACGGAGGTCGAGCATCGCTAGACCCCCAGCTCCTGGCGGATCTCCTCGTATCCCTCGGCCTCGAGCCGGGCCGCCAGTTCGGGGCCGCCCGACGCGACCAGCCTGCCCCCGATGAGGATGTGGACGAAGTCGGGGGTGATGTAGTCGAGGAGGCGCTGGTAGTGGGTGATGATCAGAAAGCCGCGCTCGGGGCTGGTCAGCTTGTTGATGCCCTCCGCCACCGTGCGCAGGGCGTCGATGTCGAGCCCGGAGTCGGTCTCGTCCATGACCGCCAGGTCCGGCTCCAACACCGCCATCTGCAGCACCTCGTTGCGCTTGCGCTCGCCCCCGGAGAAGCCCTCGTTGAGGTAGCGGTCGGCGAACCCGGAGGACATGCCGAGCGACTTCATGGCGTCCATGACCTTGAGCCTCAGCTCCAGGACGGTGAGGTCCACCCCGGTCCGGTTGGAGAGGGCCTGGCGGAGGAACTGGACCACCGACACGCCGGGGATCGCCTCGGGGTTCTGGAACGCCAGGAACAGCCCTTTGCGGCCCCGCTCGTCGGGCGGCATTCCAGCCAGGTCCTCACCCTTGAACAGGATCCGCCCTCCGGTGATTTGATACTGGGGGTGGCCGGCCAGAACGTTGGCCAGGGTGCTTTTGCCGGAGCCGTTCGGCCCCATGATGGCGTGGATCTCGCCGTTAGCAACGGTCAGATCTATGCCGTGGAGGATTTCGCTTTCACCGGCGCGAGCACGGAGATCCTCAATCTGGAGGAGGGGCGGGGTCACAGCCTCTCATCGTAATTTCCCTCATGGCGGTAGTGGAAATAGGGAGGTCCGCTATCCCCGATCCGCTGTGCGCGATCCGCGCTCCGCATCGCGACTGAGGTCGGCCCACGCCGGCTGGACGACCCGGTCCAGATCCGCCGGCGAGATCGAAAACACGGTGGAAGCGGTGCCGCCCGCCGCCCAAACCGGGTCGTGGCGGCGAAGCTGGCGGTCGGCAAAGACCCGCAATCGGCGGTGGTGGCCAAACGGAGGCGTCCCTCCCGCGGCGTACCCGGTTGCCTCCCGCACCTCCTCCAGGGTGGCTCTGCGGACGGGACCGGTGCCGGCGGCCTGCCCCAGCTTCTCGGGATCCAGCATGAGGTCGCCGGGGATCAGGGCCACCACGGGCTCATGCCCGATCGTGAACACCAGCGACTTCACAATGGCCGCTATCGGACAGCCAATGGCGGCGGCGGCGTCGGCCGCCGTCCTGGTGCCTTCCGGGAACTGGTGGATCTCAATGCTCAACCCGAGATCGCGGGCCGCCGCCAACACCCGCTGGGAGGCGGCGGGGAGCGCCACGGTCATCTCGCCAACCGCCCCGCCTGTTCCGCCTGTTCGGCGATGCCGTCGCGATCGGTCACGTCGAGCCACTGGAGGTAGTACTTGCCAACCCCCACCGCCTCGAGGGCCGCCAGCGCTTCCGCGGTGCGTTCCGCCGATCCCATCGGCACGCCCGCCTTCTCCCAGCGCTCGACCAATTCGGGCACTCCGAGATTGCGAAATGCGGCTGCCGCGGCCAGCAACTCGCCGAGACGAAGGTCATCGGCGGCCAGCACGGCGGGTCCCATCACCGAGACGGTGATCGAGGCGGGATCGCGGCCCTGGGCGGAAGCGGATTCCCACATCCGCTCGATCTTCGAACGCAGTTGGTCCGGAGCCGTGATGAAATGGTTGTACTCGTCGGCGTACCGGCCAGCCAGGGCCGGAGTCTTCTCGGGCCCGGATCCACCCACCATGAGTCGGAGTCCCACCGGCCGCGGCCGGGCATCGGCGTCGGTCCGGTAGTAGCGACCCTCGAAGCTGGTTCCCCCGAACGCCGCCCGGAGATACTGGAGAGTCTCTTCGAGCCGTTCGAACCTTTCCTTCCATCCCGGGAAGGGGAGGCCGAAAGCAGTGTGCTCCTCCTCCATCCATCCGGTACCGAGCCCCAGATCGAAGCGGCCCCCGCTCATCTGATCGATCGTGGCCGCCGACTTGGCAATCACGGCGGGGTGACGGAAGGTGACGGGGCTGACCAGCACCCCCAGCCGGATCCTGGTGGTTTCGCGGGCGAGGCCCCCCAGGCTGACGAATGCATCCGTGGTCGGCCGGCCCGGCTCCCGGGACCAGTAGTAATGGTCCGAACGGGCGAAACCATCGAGGCCGGCGCTTTCCGCCGCCCGGGCCGCGGCAAGTAGGTCGTCATAGGACCCTCCCATTTGGGGCTCGGTCATCAGCATGAAGCGCACGACTTCACCGTAGCCCGGCGCACCGTCAGGGTTGGAGCCGCCAAACCTCGCCGGTGTTGGCCACGTCGCCGGCCCGGGTGGACCCCCCGAATACCAACAGCTCATCATCCACCGCCACCAGGGCTACCCCGTGCAGAGTGCGGGGGAGCGGTTCGGCTTCTTCCCAAGCCCGGCCGCTGAGCTGCTCAACCGAGTCCAGTGCCCGGTTCGGGCCGAACACCTCCCCGCCGGCAACGATGATGGATTCGCCCAAGACGGCTGCGCCGAACCCCGAGCGAGCTGCTCGCAGGTCGGGCCCATTTGCCCAACCACCCGTATCCGGATCGAAGACTTCCACGGCGCGCAGCATCTGCCCATCCCAGCGGCCGCCGATCACCCACAGTTCCCCCCTGAACGCGACTGCGGCCAAATGCTCCCGGGCCTGGTCCATCGGGGCTAATCGTTCCCAGATGTCGAATGCCGGGTCGTAGACCAGGAGGGACCGGCCACCGGGAACTCCGCCCACCACATAGATCGAGTCGCCGATCGTGACCGCCGCCCCGGCGCCGACCGTTTCGGGCAGATCGGCGATCTCCGACCAGGTACCGACCGCCGGATCGAAGACCCAGGCGCCGTCAACCGGGTTGAAGCCGCTGGCGTCGAACCCGCCGAGCACATACAAGCGCCCGTCTATCGCCGCGGCCATGGCATGGTGCCGCGGTTCGGGGAGATCGGCCACGGATGCCCAACGGTCGTCCCTGATCGAATACCGCTCAACCGAAGCGGTGACCCCGACGCCCTGTGGGGCGTAAACCAGTCCGCCGGGCACGTACACCAGGTCGCCGATCCCCACCGCCGGGATCTCGGACCGGGCCACCTCCATCGAGGCCCGCTGTTCCCACGGGGAGTTGTCGTCCCGCAGGCCCGGCGAACAGCCGGCGACTAGGGCGGCCATCACGGCGAGGCCAGCCACAAGAACCCTCCCGACCATGGCCGGGAACCGTAGCTCCCGCTGTCTCAATTCCGGATTGACACCTATGACCTGGAGAACTTCGACCGGTGGCAGGTCTGGCATGCTGGAAGGGTGCAACTGACCAGGCGAGAGCTGCTGGGCGTTATCGGAGCAGCTTTGGCCGCCTGCTCGGGAGTTAGTGACCGGGGGACAATCGACAGTAGCCAGCCCACCACCAGCAGTCAGGCGCCAACCACTGGCCAATCGACGGTCGAGGGTCGGCAGACAACAACCAGTCGTCCGTCGCCAACCACTGGTCCATCGACAATCGACAGTAGCCGGCCCACCACCAGCAGTCAGTCGCCAACCGCTGGCCAATCGACGGTCGCCAGCAGCCAGTCGTCAAGCACCACCACCATGACAACGCCGTCGCCCACCACGGTCGTCGGCTCGCCCCGGGTCATCGAGGTGATCGACCGGGCCGGATGGGGGGCGGCGGCCGCTCTCCCGGGCATGATCGAGCACACCATTGGGCGGCTGACGGTGCATCACACGGCGGTGACGCTTTCCGACAATCGGGTGGCTCCCGACCGGCTCCAAGCCCATCAAGCGTTTCATCAGAACGAGCGGGGCTGGCCCGACCTGGCCTATCACTTCGCCATCGATAGGGCGGGAAACGTCTACGAGGGCCGCGATCCCGCCTTCCGGGGCGACACCGCTACCAGCTACGACCCCACCGGACACTTTCTCCCTGTGCTCGAAGGCAACTTCGACGAGCAGACCCTCCCGGACGCTCAGCTGCGGTCGCTGGTCTCGCTGCTCGCCTGGGCGGCGGGCGCCTACGGCGTGGCTCCCGACGCCATAGGCGGCCATCGTGACTACGCCGCGACGAGCTGCCCGGGGTCGGCGGTCTATGCCCGGCTGACCGACGGATCGATCCGGGCGGAGGTAGCGAACCTGCTGGCCGCCGGGGCGGTCGACCTGGTGTATCTGCGGGGAGAGGAGGCCGCGGCGCGAGTGGCAGCGATCGAGGCCGGGGCCTAGACCCGAAAGGGAGCCACCAGCGCCTCTAACTTGGCCGGCTCGGTCGTGCCGGTCTGCAGGTAGAGCCGGGACACCCCCTGTTGGCGGAGTTCGTCCAGACGAGGAGCCAGCCGTTCGGGGGTGCCAAACGGGATGCCCCGATGGGCCAGCCGCTCCTCCAGGCGTTCGGGCTCCCGCCGGTGTTCTCGCGCGGCTTCTTCCAGCCGGGCCCGATAGCCGTTCTCGTCGGTGCCGGCGACCGGTATGCAGGTGAAGCTGAACCTGATCGAAGCCGGGTCCCGTCCGGCTTTGACCGCGGCATGGCGACAACGCTCAACCCGGCTCTGGATATCGCTGGCGTTATTCGGAAACAGGTTGAACTCGTCGGCGTGGCGTCCCGCCAGTTCGGGAGTGCGATGAAGCCCGGAGCCA
>DATHSX010000368.1:0-7354 GCA_035463935.1 Acidimicrobiia bacterium
ATCCACCCACAACGGCATCGCCCGCAGGACGGCCGTGCTGGAAGGCCGGCACATGACGATGGAGATCGACACGGACCTCATAGCCGGCCAGATCGCCGTGGCACTCGAGCCGGACGGGGACCACACCGGGGTCACGGTAGAGATGACCATGCTGTCCAAGGGTCTGATGAGCGTGGTCTTGTTCCCCGTGATCGCGGGGGCGGTGGCCTCGGGGTTCGGCCAGACAGTGGAGGACTTCGTCGGCGGTCTGACCGACTAGGCGGGCTGGTCGGGCTGGTCGGCACGCAGGGTCTCCGCCACTCGGGCCGCCTCCTCCCTGGTCCCGGTTGTGATCTGCGCCCGGTCGGTCAACAGGGTCACCTGGTTATTCAGGATCTGCAGGAAGCCACCATGCACCCCGATGATGGTTCGGGACCCGTCCGCACCCTCGACCTCCACCGCCGAGGTGACCAGCGCGGCCAGCACAGGTTCGTGGTCGGCCAGGATCCCGATCTCCCCGTCCGGGGTGCGGGCCACCACAAAGTTGGCTTGACCCGACCAGACGGTTGCCTCCGGCGACACCACGTCGAGCTTGAAGGGCTTGCTCACTCAGGGCCCTCCGTCCCTGATCCGGCATGGGGCGAGGCGATGCCCCCGCGGGGCCGGGACGCGCCACCCGGCCTCATACCCCCACCTTTTCCATTTCGCGGGCTTTGGCCGCCACACCCTCGGCGTCGCCCACCATGTAGAAGGCCTGTTCCGGGTACTGATCCATGTCGCCGGCGAGGATCGATTTGAACGAGGCGATGGTCTGTTCGCGCGGCGTGTAGATGCCCGGTTGACCGGTGAACTGCTCGGCCACGAACATCGGCTGGGCGAAGAATCGCTGGATGCGACGAGCCCGGGCGACGATCAGTTTGTCGCCTTCGGACAATTCGTCGATCCCCAGGATGGCGATGATGTCGGTGAGATCCTTGTAGCGCTGGAGGATCCGCTGCACCTCGACCGCGGTGTCGTAGTGATCGTCCCCAACCACCTGCGGATCGAGAGCCCGGCTCGTGGAGTCGAGAGGATCCACGGCTGGATAGATGCCGAGGGCGGTCAGGGGCCGAGAAAGCACTGTGGTGGCGTCGAGATGAGCGAAGGCGGTGTGGGGAGCAGGATCAGTGATGTCGTCGGCCGGGACATAGATGGCCTGGAGCGAGGTGATCGACCGGCCCTTCAGGGAGGTGATCCGCTCCTGGAGAAAGCCCATCTCCCCCGCCAGCGTGGGCTGATAGCCGACCGCCGATGGCATTCGGCCGAGCAGGGTCGAAACCTCGGCGCCGGCCTGGGTAAAGCGAAAGATGTTGTCGATGAAGAGCAGCACGTCCTGGCGCTGGACGTCACGAAAGTACTCGGCCATGGTGAGAGCGGACAACGCCACGCGTAGCCGCACCCCGGGTGGCTCGTCCATCTGCCCGAAGACCAGAGCCGCCTTCTCGAGGACTCCCGACTCCTTCATTTCCAGGTAGAGGTCGTTCCCTTCCCTCGTCCGCTCGCCGACTCCGGCGAACACCGATACGCCTCCATGCTGCTGGGCAACCCGGCGGATCATCTCCTGGATGAGGACGGTCTTGCCCACGCCGGCCCCGCCGAACAATCCGATCTTGCCGCCCTTGAGGTAGGGGCAGATCAGGTCGAGCACCTTGATGCCAGTCTCGAAGATCTCCTTCTGGGGAGCGACATCCTCGAAGGCGGGGGGCTGGCGGTGAATGGGCCAGCGCGGTTCGCCGAAGGTCATGTCGGGCGCGTCCAGCGCCTCTCCCCACATGTTGAAGATGTGTCCCAGGGTCTGGTCCCCAACAGGAACCGATATCGGCGCGCCCATGTTGCGGACCTCCGAGCCGCGCACCAGACCATCGGTCGGAGCCATCGCCACCGCCCGGACCCTGTTGTGGCCTAGATGCTGGGCGGTCTCGGCGATCACCGTCTTGTGCTCGCCACCGATGCTGAAGTCGATCTCGAGAGCGTGCAGCACCTCGGGCAGATCGTCAGGAGGGAACTCCACGTCCACCACCGGTCCTGCCACCTTGACGATCCGTCCCACCGATTTTGCTACCGCGCGCGTGCCATTGGTCATAGCCTTGCTCCTGTTCGTGCCAGTGGGTTGTGGCTCGGCGAGGGGTGAACCGAACCGGAGGGGGATGGTGGTCTCACTGTCATCGTTGTCCTGCCAGAGCCTCGGCGCCTCCGACGATCTCCGAGATCTCCGTCGTGATCTCCGCCTGGCGGGCCCGGTTAGCTGACACCGTCAGGGTCCTTATGAGGTCCTCCGCGTTGTCGGTGGCCGCTTTCATCGCACGCCTCCGGGCGGAATGCTCCGAGGCAGAGGCCTCGAGGAGCATGTTGAACACGATGGCCTCCACATACCGCGGAAGTAGTCGCTCAAGAATCTCGGTGGGAGACGGTTCGTAGGTGTAGGCCACGGCTGTCGCCGCGACACCTCCCGGCGGCTCGATCGGAAGGAGGTCGTACCGCGTGGCTACCTGCGTCATGGCCGACTGGAACCGGGTGTAGAAGGCTTCAACCGAGTCGACCTCCCCGGAGGCATAGGCGCCCATCACCGAACTGGCCAGAGCGCGAGCATCGCCGTACCCCGGCGTATCGGTCACCCCCAAGAAGGCACGCTCGATGCGGTAGCCCCGATACCGGAAATAGGACTGCGCCTTCTTCCCGACGGCGAATATCCGGACTTCCTTGCCCTCGTTGCGCAGGTCGATCACCCGTTGCTCGGCCATCCGGATGATCGTGGAGGCGTATGCCCCGGCCAGCCCGCGGTCGGCAGAAACGACCACCACCCCGACGTTGCGCACCTCCCGGCGCTCCAGCAGCAGGTGCGAGCTGCCGGCCCCGGCCCCGCCCACGTTCTGGATCACTTCGATCAGTTTGGCGGTGTAGGGCTTGGATGCGAGGACCCGGGCGCTGGCCTTGGGTATGCGAGATGCGGCGATCAACTCCATAGCCCGGGTGATCTTCTGGGTGGCCTGCACGCTTCTGATCCGCCGTCGGGTATCCCGCAGCTCGGCGCTTGCCATTGCTCGTCAGTCCTGGCCCGAGATCTCGAATCCGCTCGTGAAGGCCGCGATGGCCTCCCGGATCCGGTCCTCGTTCGGCAGGTCGCCGGTGCTGCCGATGTGCTCGAGCAGGTCGGGATACCGATCTCCGACGAACTCGCGCAGACCCAGCTCGAACCGCCGGATGTCCTGGATCGGTATCGAGTCCATGTGCCCGTTGGTCACGGCGTAGATCGAGAGGACCTGCTCCGCAACGGGCACCGGGGCGTATTGACCCTGCTTGAGCACCTCCACCACGCGGCGGCCCCGTTCGAGCTGGGCGAGCGACGACGCGTCCAGTTCCGAGCCGAATTCGGCAAAGGCCGCGAGTTCACGGAACTGAGCCAAGTTGAGGCGCAGAGGGCCTGCGATCTTCTTCATCGCCTTGATCTGAGCGTTGCCACCTACCCGGGAAACCGAGATGCCGGCATTCATCGCCGGACGGATGCCCTGATAGAAGAGATCCGTCTCGAGGAAGCACTGACCGTCGGTGATCGAGATGACATTGGTGGGGATGTAGGCCGAGACATCGTTGGCCTTAGTCTCGATTACCGGAAGACCGGTGAGGGACCCCCCGCCCAGTTCGTTGGATAGCTTGGCGCAGCGCTCGAGGAGCCTGCTGTGGAGATAGAAGACATCGCCCGGATAGGCCTCCCGACCGGGAGGGCGGCGCAGCAACAGGGAGATCTCCCGATAAGCCACAGCTTGCTTGGAGAGATCATCGAACATCACCAGGGCGTGCTCCCCCTTGTACATCCAATACTGGCCCAGGGCCGAACCGGTATAAGGGGCATACATCTGCAGGGCCGCCGGATCGGAGGCGGGGGCTTGAACGACAACGGTGTATTCCATGGCGCCGGCCCGCTCGAGGGCGTCGACTACCTCGGCTACGGTCGAGGCCTTCTGGCCGATCGCGACGTAGATGCATTTGACCGCCTGGTCGGTGCCCCAGTACTGCTTCTGGTTGATGATGGTGTCGATCAGAAGCGCGGTCTTGCCGGTCTGACGGTCGCCGATGATCAACTGGCGCTGCCCCCGTCCGATCGGGGTCATGGAATCGATCGCCTTGATCCCGGTTTGGAGCGGCTCAGTGACCGGTTGGCGCTGCACCACCGAAGGCGCCTGTACCTCCAGTAGCCGGCGTTCGGTGGAATGGATGGGACCCTTGCCATCGATCGGGTTGCCGAGCGGGTCGACGACCCGTCCCAGCATCCCATCTCCCACCGGGACCGACAGCACCGTCCCGGTCTGCTTGACCGCGGCCCCCTCCTCGATGTGCGATGCATCACCCATCAGCACAACCCCTAGGTCGTCCTCGTCGATGTTGAGAGCGACGCCTCGTAGCCCGCCAGGGAACTCGAGCAGCTCGGAGGCCATGACATTGGGCAGGCCCTCGACCCGGGCGACACCATCGGCGATGGAAGTGACGTACCCCACTGTCTCCCGCTCGAGGGATGGCGACCAATCCGCCAGGCGTTTTCTCAGCGACTCGGTGATATCCGCCGTAGTGATGGTCAGTTCAGCCATTGGGTGTTCTTCTCCTCAACGAGTTGTCTCCTAAGTGCTTCGCAACGTCTCGCGGAACTTGGCCAGTCGGCTGGCGACGCTGCCATCGATCACGGTGTCGCCCACCCGAGCGACAATGCCCCCCACGATCTCGGGGTCGACGATCACTTTGATCTCTACATCCTTGCCGGTGGCCCGGCTCAAGGCGGCAGTCAGGCGCTCCAGCACCGGGGCCTCCAGGGGCATCGCCGACCGCACCTCGGCCACCACCTTGGCCCGCGACGCTGCCGCCCGGGCGACAAAGGCGTCGACTATTTCGGGCAGCTCCGAAGACCGGCCTTGTCCGACTATGAACGAGACCAGTCCGGCGGTCAGCGTGGAGGCATGTCCGCCTATGAGATCGTCCAGGATGCCCTGTTTACGTTCGGCGGGGACCTGTGGATTTGTGAGGGTATCGCGCAGCTCGTGAGAGGTGGCGAACGTCCGGGCGATGGTGAAGAGCTCGCGCTCCACTCTCTCCGTCTCGCCTTCGGCCCGGGCCAGTTCGAGAATGGCGGCTCCGTAGGCGTCGGCGCGATCAGTTGCGGCCCGCTCGTCCACTACTGCTTGCTCTCCAGTTCGGCGATGTAGCGCTCCACCAAGCCCAGCTGCGCCCGGCGGTCGAGGTTCTGTCCAACAACCTTCTCTGCCAGATCGATCGAAAGATTGGCGACTTCCTGACGGGCCTCCGTCAGCGCTCGCGCCTTCTCGCCGGCGGCTTCTTCCCGGGCCTTGCTGACCAGAGCCTCGGCTTCGGTTTGGGCTCGCCCCACGATCTCTGATTTCATCTGCTCGGCCGTCCGACGGGCTTCCTCGATCAGCTGATTGCCCTGACCCCGGGCCTCGGCCACCTGGCGCTCGTAGTCGGCCCGCAGGGACTCAGCTTCGGACTTGGCCTTTTCCGCTTCGGCCAGGCGGCCGGTAATCGCCTGCTGGCGAGCCTCGAGAGAGCGGTTGATGGCCGGCCAGGCCCACATCCTGACGAACAGGAAGACGACGCCAAAGGCGATGATGCCAGCGATCAGTTCCGGCCATGCCGGCAGCAGCAGGTCGACCGGGCTGCCATGCTCTTCGGTCCCGGCCGCCATCACCACAACGGATGCCAGCGTGCGCATCATCAGCCCTGGGCCAGGAAGAAGACCACGAACCCGATCAGGGCGAGCGCCTCTGACAAGGCCATGCCGATGAACATGTTGGTGCGAACCAGGCCGGCCGCCTCCGGCTGGCGGGCCATCGCCTGCACGGCATTGCCGGCGACTATGCCCACGCCGATTCCCGGGCCAATGGCCCCCAGGCCATAGCCAATGGCGGCAAGACCGAGGCCGATATTGCCGGTCACTCCGGTACCGGCCTCCTGCGCCAGCACCTGGCCAGCGGCCGCCAGGGTGGCGAGTAGTGCTTCCATGTCCTTCCCTTTCTCCTATCCGGTTCTCTGATCAATGCTCGGGGTGCACGGACGTTTGGATATACACCGCCGACAACAACGTGAATATGTAGGCCTGGAGGACCGCCACCAGTATCTCGAGCAGGTAAATCGCGAATCCAAACACGAACCAGAGCAGGCCCACCACCCCGCCTTTCATCACCCCGATCGAGCCGATGTTGGCGAGGAAGAAGATGCCACTTCCCAGCAAGAGGGTGAGCATGGTGTGGCCCGCCACCAGATTGGCAAACAACCGCACTGCCAGAGAGAAGGGCCGCACCAGCAACGTCGATACGAATTCGATGATCCCGATCAGCGGCTTGAGCGCCATCGGCACACCGGGGGGCCACAGGAGATGGCCGAAGTAACCCAGGCCTTGCTTGGCGATGCCGGCGATGACGAAGATGAGATAGGTGACTAGGGCGAGGAACGCCGGAATGGCCATCCGAGATCCCAGCGGGAAATTGATGAGCGGAGTCAGCCCGAACAGGTTCCCGACCAGGATGAACAGAAAAAGCGAGAGGAGATAGGGCGCGTACTTCTCGCCACCATGGCCGATGACCCCGACGGCAATATCGTCTCTAACCAGGCGGACCAGGCTGTCCACCGCTACCCCGAATTTGGTGGGGACCACACGAGGTTTGCGATAGGCGAAGTAGAGGGTGGCGATGATGACCAAAGCCGCCAGGAAGAAGTAGACCATCGTCCGGTTGACGGAGCCGAACAGGACTGGCAACTCGAACAACTCGAGGATGCTTGCCGGTGTGCAGATGGTCGACTCAACCGCATCGCACTCGAAAGCGAGCACTACTTGCTCCACTCGAGTTCCCTTTCTCTCCCTCGGGCCACCGCCACCGCCTCCATGCCGATCAGGACCAGGTACGCCGCCACCGCGGAAATGCCGAACGCCAGCCGGTCAATTTCGAAGAGCCGCGCCACAACCAGCATCGTCAGCGTGATGAGGCCGAGGCGGAGCACAAACCCCAGCAGGGCGGCGGCATGATACATAGCGAGCGAAATCCTCGCCGCCAGCGACATGATCGCCCCCGACGCGAGGAAATTGACAACGACCACCACCACCCCGACAGCTGCGGCGATGGCTCCGTCCGACCCCCGCACAGCCCAGAAGAAGGCGACCAGGACAGGCCCGATCACCGCCGCCCGCTTGACCGTGTGTCGGGCGAGAATCGCCTCAATCGGCGTCGAACTCGATGGTGCGGGCTGACTGGGGGTGGTCAAGTCAAGGTCCTCCCTGGTTCTTGGAGTAATGCCACAGCCGCAGGAAGCCCGAGTATGAGCCCAGGAGAAAACC
>DATHSX010000369.1:0-3292 GCA_035463935.1 Acidimicrobiia bacterium
TCCGGGGCGGGTAGGGGAACCGGCTCGGGAAGGGGGTCGGGGGACGGAGGGGAGTTGTCGAGATCCTGGTCGTGGGGGGGTGAGTCGTTGCCGAAACCGTTGTCGTGGTCGGCCGGGCTGTCCTGGCCCTGGCCATGGCTGGCATCCGGTGCAGCCGGCAGATCACCTCCCGGTGGGCCGTCGGGCGGAGGCGAGGAGGGGTCCGCGATCGGGGGGTTGGCGTCAGGGGCGGGGCCAGGCTCGGTGGGGCCCTGCTGACAAGGGGGAAGGCCCGGTTCGGGTGCCGAAGACGGCGGCTGGCCGCCCGGGTTCTGGCCGCCCGGGTTCGGGCCGCCCGGGTTCGGGCCGCCCGGGTTCTGGCCGCCCGGGTTCTGGCCGCCCGGGCCGGAGTCGGGCGGCGCCGGGTTGTTGCCGAAGCCGTTGTCATGGTCGCTGGAGCCGTCCCGGCCGTGTCCGGGGTTGGTGGTGCCCGGGCTGGTGTTTTCTGTCCGGGGGTTAGCGTCCGGCGCGGGGTCTGCGTCGGCCCATGGGTGATTGACGGCCAGAGGAGGATCGACCAGAGGAGGATCGACCAGAGGAGGATCGACCGAAGGAGGATCGACCGAAGGAGGATCGACCACAGGTGGGCCGAGGGGCGGCGGGTCGTTGCCGAAACCGTTGTCCTGGTCGGTGGGGCTGTCCTGGCCCTGGCCATGGACGACCTCGCCCTCGCCTGTGGGATTGGTTCCCCCACAGTTGCCGTTGGCGCCGGTATCCGGCGGGTCAGCGAGCGCGATGGTGCCGGGCAGGGTATAGAAGGCCACGATCAGCGCAACAACGATCACGGGGCGCAAGCGGATGTCACGCATCGGCCAGTTGATGCTCCCGTTCCATCGAGGGCCGCGCCTGGGCGCCCTCCAGAGTGAGGATGAACTGGGTGAGCCCGTCACGGCGCTGATACTCCAGATCACCGCCCATGCCCTGAGCCAGGGTACGCGCGATGTGCAACCCCAGTCCTACGCTTCCGGCCACAAGCGCGGTGTCCCCCGTGTGCATGAATCGCTGGAACATGGCACCGAGGAGCTGCTCGGGGACCCCGGGTCCGTTGTCGACAACTGCCAGTTCATACTGGCTTCCGACCTGGCGCCCGATGACTTCGATTTGGTCGCCGCCATGTTTGCGGGCATTGGCCAGGAGATTGCGGAGGATCTGGCGGAGCCGGAGCGGGTCCGCCGCCACGAGCACTGGTTCGAGTCTGGTGCGGACGCCGCCTTCCGAGCGATCGAGGCCGGAGACGACCTGAGCCAGCTCGTAGTCGATCTCCACCAAGCGCATCTGATAAGAGAGCATTCCAGCTTTGGCCCGGGCGGCTGCCAGCAGATCATCGACCATGCGGGCCAGCTCACCTGCCTGGGAGATGATCACCTGGATGATCTCGTTGGAGATCTCCCGGTCCAGCGTGGCGTCCTGCTCGAGCACCTGGGCGAAGCCATAGATGCTGGTCAGCGGGGTGCGCAGCTCGTGCGAGATATTGGCGATGAATTCGTCTTTCGAGCGGGACAGCTCCTGCTCGGCAGCCAGCGTTGCCTCCAGTTCCACGCGGCGCAGGTGGCGGCGGGCGAGCGATCGGTAGAGCGCAACCATGGCCACCGGAATCAACAGGGCGATCACCACGCCGGCGACGGTGGCGAAGACGCCGCTGTTGGAGCGAGCCTGCTCGATGCTGGCCAGCAGCTCACTCCGAATGTCCGCCAGCGCCGTCGACAGATCGTTGTAGGCACCGACCACCTCCCCCCCCGCGAGCGCGCGGGCCCCGGTCAGATCCCGTCGCTCCAAGCGGTCGAGGAGGCGCTCCCCGGCGCCGGCGTAGGCGGCGACGAGGTGTCCCAGTTCGGGGAGCTCGGCCTCCGCCAATTGGGTGAGGTCGATCGCGTTCAAGGTCTGGCGGGCGCTGGCAGTGGCGAGTCGCAGCGTCTCGGGCGTGGTGATCCCGGCCTCCAGATCGGTGCCAAGGAGCAGGGCATGGGCCAGTTGATGCTGAGCGACCTGGGTCTGAGTCGCCGAAACATCTACCCGCGCCAGCAGTACCGCTCGATCACCGAGCCACCCGGTCCCGGCGGAGGTGACATAAAGCACCGCGGCAATGCCCGAAAGGCCAATGCCCAGAACGAGGGCTCCCAGCAGGGCCCTCCGCGGATACGCCTTTGGCGCCGGAGCCATACGGAGTGATCGGCATCAGGGCCGCTCAATAGGTTGGGCCATATCGCGGACACCCCAAGTGACTAGACCAGCGGCTCGTCGCCGCTGGGCCTCGCCGCTGCGCCGCCTCAGCCTGTGATCTTGCTCAGCTTTCGGCCAACTGCGCCATCATCGCGGCCAGCCTCGCGGGGTCTTGCCGGCCACTCAGCCGTAGCGCCACCGTGCCGTCTGCCCCGATGAGCACGTAGTAAGGAAACGCTCCCTGCCCGAAGGCCGTGAAGGCCGTGCTGGCGGGATCATCGACCAGGACCGGGAAGCTCCAGCCTTCCCGGGCCAGCCATGCGGACGGGGGCCAGTTGGGCCGGGTGGGGGTATAGCTGGTGGCGACCGAGAGGAGGTCGACTCCGTCGGGTAAGCCGGTTGTGTCGGCGTAGCTCTGGACTGCCGGGACTTCTTCCTGGCAATGAGGGCACCAGTGGGCAAGGAACAGCACCACCTTGGGACGGCCATCGTTGGTAATCGCAACAGGCGTGCCTGCGAAGTCCTCACCTTCGAGGGCGGGTGCGGGCAGTCCCACAGCGGGATCGGCGGTCGGATCGCCCGCGAAGGGTGGCAGAGGGTTGCCGGACACGCTCACGGTGGCGTCGGTTGGCATCGCGAGCTCCTCCGGATCACCTCCGGACAACACGATCGCCGCCACCAGGGCGAGCACCACCACGCCTCCTAGACCGATCAGTAGTCCGGTGCGACTGCTCTTCCGTTGCTTGCTCATTGCGACTCTCCATGTGCGCGATTCCACCGGCGGTGGACCTGGACCAAGGCGGCAATGGCCAGGAACCCGGACATCGCCATGAAAGGGATGGTTACGAACCCGAACTCGTTGACCCAAATCGTGCTGCAAGGTATGGATGCCGGGCAGAACGCGCCGTCGTCCAATGCGGGCAAATGCTCTATCCCGTAGTGGTAAACGGCAACGGCGGCCCCGGCCAGCGCCCACCAGATCAGCGCACGGGGTGGCCGACGCCGAACGGCGGGGACGGCGAGGACCAGTGCCAACGGATACATGAAGCCCCGCTGGACCCAGCAGAGTGAACAGGGGAAGAACCCCGCCACC
>DATHSX010000370.1:0-3043 GCA_035463935.1 Acidimicrobiia bacterium
GCCTCTAGCCAGATACGCCAGGTCATGAGTAACAGTCGCGGTGGCCACGAGTTCGCTCGCCGCCTGGAGCTTCAAGGAGGCAGGGTCATGACTGGTACTCCCCGCACGCTGAACGAACCCCGAGATCGCGGTTCTCTGGAGTCGGCACTGATGGTGTCATTCAGCGACTCGAGCCGGGAATCTATTAACGGCTCAACTCGATTGGATGAACTCGACATGAGGTCCAGAGTGGCCGAGATCCTCAACCGGCGGCCGGCCGTTGGTCTCGCGATGGGAGTGGGGCGAGGCGGACGCCTCGAGTTCTTCCACGGACATGGGTTGGCGGACATCGGCTCGAACACCCCGGTCACCGAGGATACGGTGTTTCGGATTGCCTCCATCACCAAGACGTTCACCGCGATCGCCGTTATGCAGCTGTGGGAGAAGGGCCTGGTCGACTTGGATGCCCCGGCCAACGACTACCTGCGCGGGTACAAGCTGATCCCAGGAGATCCAGCCTGGCGCCCGGCGACAGTGCGACATCTTCTCACTCATAGTGCCGGGCTCCCCGAAGTCGCGCATCTGCGTGGGTTGTTCAGCCCGGACTTCGGCGAGGGGGTGGACGCGGGCCAGCCGCTGTCGTCCCTGGGGGACTTTTATAAGGGTGGTCTTCGCCTGTACGCCGAGCCGGGCACCCGCTTCGTATACAACAACCATGGGCCCGCGACGCTGGGTCAGCTGGTACAGGACGTGACCGGGGAGCCTCTGGACCGCTACTTCCGAGGCTACATCTTCGAGCCTCTGGGTATGGCGGACAGCGATCTCCTCAGATCGGAACGAATCCGGAGGCGGCTCGCCACCGGCTACGAGATCCATTCCAGAGGTGTCAAGACGGTCGCTGACCGTGAGTTGGTGACTGCCGGGGCCGCATCCATCTACTCCACACCCAGAGACATGTCCCGCTACCTGGCTGCCTTGCTCGGAGGAGGCAGCAACGAACACGGTTCAGTTCTCAAGGCCGGGACCCTCGGCATGATGTTCGAAGCCCATTACCAGCCCGACTCCCGGATTCCCGGTATGGGGTTGGGCTTCTTCCGGAAAGACATCTCGGGGCATCTGGCGGTGCGACACCAGGGCACCCTCCCAGGGTTCCACTCCGAGATCTGTGTGGTTCCCGACGCCGGGATAGGAGTGATGGCCTTCACCAATGGGGCCTCCCAGCCCGACTTCTGGTTACCGGCCGAGGTATCAGGCATGCTCAAAGGACTGATCGGCCTCTCCGACGATCAGACACCTCCCATGCCGCAACTTCCGGACCTGTGGGAAGACCTGTCCGGCTGGTATCGGCTCTCCGCCCGGCTCTCCGATACGCGCCTGCGGGCGATGATGGGGGCTGGTGTAGAGGTCTTTGTTCGTGGTGGCCGGCTGATGTTGCGGTTCCTCACGCCGATACCGGCACTGGCAGGAGGCTTCCCCCTCCAGCCCGACGACGCCGTTGATCCTTACGTCTTCCGGATCGACCCGGCCGAGGGGGGGCTTGAGGACCCGGTTCGGGTCGTGTTCGGTCAGGACCCGGGTGGTAGTCCCAGCCGGCTGTTTTTTGATTTGATGCCGGTGACGTTTGAGAAGCAGCCGGATGTCACCAACCCCAGGAAGTGGACCACCAGCCTTTTGGGAGGACTGGCGGTAGCCGCCGCCGTCAGCCTGTTCCGCCGAGCAGGAAGTAGATGACATGGCCACCGAAGGAATGAATTCACTGCGACAGCAGGCGGTCGAGAAGATCATCTTCCATGCGACCCCGAAACAGTGGCTGAGAGCCGGCGGGCCCTGGATACTGGAACGAGGAGAGGGAGCACTCCTCTACGACGCTGACGGCCGGGAGTATCTCGATGCTCTGTCCGGCGGTGTCTTCGCCGTCCTCGCTGGCTATGGGCGTGAGGAGATCGCCCGCGCCATGTACGAGCAGGCTAGAACCCTGAACTACACGAGCCCCTATGCCACCACGAGTGTGGTCACCATCGAGCTGGCCCGAAAGCTGGCCGAAGTGACACCCGGCGATCTCTCCGCCTCGTTCTTCTGCAACAGCGGGTCGGAGGCGGTCGAAGCTGCGATCAAGCTCGCTCACCAGTATCACGAGGCCAACGGGGAGGGCCGCCGCTACAAAGTGGTGTCGCTGCGCCGGGCCTACCACGGGGCCACGATGGGGGCACTCTCGGCCACCGGATGGAGTCCCGGATTCGGGGCATTCCGCCGCGCCGCCGATCCGATGGTGCCCGGTATCGGCCACGCCAACGCCATGCCGCCCTACTGCTACCGGTGCGAGCTGGGGTTGAGCTATCCCGGCTGTGGGCTGTCTTGTGCCACCACGATCGAGCAGGCGATCCTCGGTTCTGACCCGGAGCTGGTGTCCTGTGTCATCCTCGAACCGATCATGGGCACAGCTGGCTGCATCGTTCCCCCGCCCGGGTACCTGGCCAAGGTCAGGGAGGTCTGCAACCGCTATGGGGTGCTAATGATCTCCGACGAGGTGGTGTGCGGGTTCGGCCGGACCGGCCGGTGGTTCGGGGTCGACCACTTCGACGTGATCCCCGATGTCATGGTGGTCGCCAAGGGTCTCACCAGCGGATACGCCCCGATGGCGGCGGCCATCACCAAGCCTGAGATCGCCGACAGGATCCCCGTCTTCTTCGACGTTCACACCTACGGAGGACATCCGATCTCGGCGGCGGCTGCCCTCACCAACATCGAGATCATCCAGAGAGAGGATCTGGTCAGGCACTCGGCCGAAGTTGGCGCGCACATGATCGAGCTCCTTGAAGGGCTCCGAACCCACGCCATCGTCGGGGACGTCAGAGGGCGGGGGCTGTTCATGGCTGTCGAGCTGATGCCTGAGCATTTCCGAGATGAGAACCTGGTGCTCGACATGGGGGTGGACAATCACGTCGCGGCGGTAGCTCGCGACATGGGCCTGTTCGTCCGGCCCCTGGACGGGACCATCCTCCTCGCCCCTCCCCTCATCTTCACCAGAGACCAGGCGGAGCGAACCGTCGAGGTGCTCGACGCC
>DATHSX010000371.1:0-3008 GCA_035463935.1 Acidimicrobiia bacterium
CGTGATCATGCTCGTCAAGCTGTATCCAGCCGACGGCACCGCCCAGATCCTTTCCCTGCCCCGGGATCTGCTGGTGGAGATCCCCGGCAAGGGCACCAACCGCATCAATGCCGCCTACAGCTATGGGGGAGCCCCGCTGATGGTGCGCACCGTCAAACAGTTGACCGGGCTTCCGATCCATCACTATGTGGAGGTCGACTTCGTCGGTTTTCAGGCGCTGGTCGACCAAGTCGGCGGGGTGTACATCGACTTCGCCTATCCGGCGCGTGACACGAAAAGCGGGCTTTCGGTCGAAGCCGGACACCAGTTGCTCGACGGCACTCAAGCCCTTGCCTACGCCCGTTCCCGCCAGTACGAGGAACTCCGTAATGGCAACTGGGTGGCGGTAGACGCCGACGACTTTGGTCGCACTCGCCGCCAGCAGCAGGTGATCCTGGCCATCCTGTCCGCCGTCAAGACCCCAGGTTCGTTGACCGAGACCCGTTCGATCGTCGGCGGTTTTGCCAGCCACCTCTCCGTCGACTCTGCCCTGGCCAGGTCATCGATCATCGAGCTGGCCTTTCGGATGCGCAGCATCTCCGGCGACAAGATCGAGACGGCCACTCTCCCCGGCTACATCGACACCTACGAAGGGATGTCGATCGTCAGAATGGAGCACCCGGAGGGAGATGACTTGATTGCCTCCTTCGCGGCCGGTGAATCCATGACCGCCCAAGCGGACGATCCGCTCCGTCTCGCCGTTCTGAACGGCAACGGCACCAAAGGCTCCGCTGGCCGATGGTCCGACATTCTTCAGGGCGAGGGGTTCGAAGTGCTGTCGGTCGGCGACGCCGACCGCAGCGATTTTCAGGTGACCACAGTGATCGTGAGGCCCGAGGCGATGGCCCGCGGCCAGGCCATCATCGACGCCCTTGGCTTTGGTCGGCTATCCAGTGGGTCGGTGGACGACTCGCTTGACGCCATCGTCATCGTCGGTCTGGACGCTGACAGAACCGCTCAGAGCAGCTAGCTTCAACCGGGGCGATTCTGAGTCGATAGAGGGAACATGGCCAACGTTGCGGTAATCGGTGCGGGGTACGTCGGTCTGGTCACGGCCGCGGGTTTGGCGAGCCTGGGGCATCGAATCCGGGTGGGGGAGGCCGATCCGCAGAGGCTGGCCGCGCTGGCAGCGGGAGAGCTCCCCATCTTCGAGGAGGGCCTGGCGGAGCTTCTGCGGCGGGGTCGAGCAGACGGGCTCATCAGTTTCCACGGGTCCAATCCTCACGCAGTAGCCGGTTCCGATTTCATCTTTCTCTGCCTTCCCACCCCGACCGGCGAGGGCGGTCGGGCCGACCTGAGCTTCATACACGGGGCAGTTGCTGAGCTGGCGCTGGAAGTGCAGCCCGACTCCCTTTTGGTGATCAAGTCGACCGTCCCCCCGGGTACGGCTGTCGAGGTTCGCAAGAGGCTGGCAGATCTGGGCAGTTCGGCCCGGGTCGTGTCCCATCCCGAATTTCTGCGAGAAGGCAGCGCGGTCCGGGACTTCCTCCAGCCCGACCGGATCGTGATCGGGGCATTCGACACCGACGACGGAGAAGCCTTGGCCTCGCTCTATTGCGACGTCGACACCCAGGTGGTCTATTCCGACCCGACCTCTGCGGAGTTGGTTAAGTACGCCTCCAACTCCTACCTGGCGGCCCGCCTGACGTTTGCCAACACCCTGGCCAATCTCTGCGAGGCGGCCGGTGCGGACATCGTCGATGTCCTTCACGGGATGGGTCTCGATCACCGGATTGGCCCCCACTTCTTGAACCCGGGTCCGGGCTATGGCGGGTCCTGTTTTCCCAAGGACACCCTGGCGCTGATCCGAATGGTCGAGGATGCCGGGTATGACTTCCGGTTGTTGAAGGCCGTGATCGAGGCGGATACCGAGCAAAGGCGCTTGGTGGCGGCGAAGGTGCGCATGGCGGCCGGAGGGGGCCTGCGCGGTCGCCGGGTGGCGGTGTGGGGGGTCGCCTTCAAAGCCGGCACCGACGACATTCGGGAGTCGCCCGCTACCCGAATCGCGCAGCTTCTCATCGAGGAGGGGGCCGAGGTGATCGCCTACGACCCGGAAGCCAGATCATCCGGTCTGCGCCATGCCGCCACCGCCCTCGAGGCGGTGGACCACGCAGACGTGCTGTTGGTGGCCACCGAGTGGCCGGAGTTCGCCACGGTGGATCTGGTCGAAGTCGCGAAGAGGATGCGGGGGTACCGGGTAGTCGATGCCCGCAACCTTCTCGATCCGCGGGCGGTGCGGGCGGCGGGCCTCGACTATTGGGGACTGGGCCGGCCCCGGGCCTGAGGCATCTCCGGTGGCCGGTCCCCGTGCCGCCTGCTGCCAACTGATCTACCGGAACATATCCCCCGACGGATCGCGGATGAGTTCTGTTCCGCGGCCGTCGCCCCGCTCGTATTCCACGCCCCGGACCAGGGCGGCGGCCACGCCGGTCGACTTTCCCATGGCGAGCTCGGCGGCGGCGGCGATCTCGTCGGCAATGGCCACTTCGGTGACTGCCAGGGTGCGGCCGTACATATCCGGCGTTCCGCGCAGGTCGAGAATCGGCTTCATCCCGGACACGCCGATGGCGACATCAACCAAACCCGAACGCCACGCCCTCCCGAAGGTGTCCGAGATGATCACGGCCAGGTCCACCCCGAGTTCCTGCGCGATCCGAAGCCGGATCCGGTGGGCGGAGCGGTCGGGTTGGCGGGGGAGCAGCACCACCCGGTCACCTTCCACGTTGGACCGGTCGACTCCGGCGTTGGCGCAGACGAAGCCGTGAGGCGTCACCGCAATGACCATGTCACCCCGGCGCCGGAGGATCGCAGCCGCCTCCTGCTCGACCACCCTCCGGTAATCCTCGTCGCTGGCAGCCCGGGCCATCGCTCCCTCGGCTTTGGAAACGACCTTGTGGGTCACCACTAGGACGTTGCTGGCGTGAGGCGACAGTTCGGTTAAAGCTCGCGCCAGCAGCCCGGCGATATCG
>DATHSX010000372.1:0-1793 GCA_035463935.1 Acidimicrobiia bacterium
TCGAGAATGGCCACCCCGGACAAGTCGGCCCGGTCATGACCCACAACCCGCTCAACACCGAGCCAATCGAGCAGGGGACGGATCTCCTCCCGAGCCTGGTTGGCCACCCAGGTCAACGGCTTCTCTGTGGTGGGTCGCAGCACCCGGGCCGGGCTCACCTCCTCGCCGGCGAGGGCGTTGAGCACCGAGGACTTGCCCACCCCGGTGCCACCGACCAGGGCCATCACGTACACCTCGCCGGGGAAGCCGAGCCGCTGTCGGATCCGGTCGACCAACGCCCGGGCTGAAACCGCCTGATCGGCCAGACCGAGGTCGGCCGCGGCGGAAGCAGCCTCCTCCAGACGCTCGAGCGGGGTCATTGTGGCTCCGTCCGGGAGGCGGCGTGGGCCGCCCGGCGCAAATCGAAGGCAAGATCGGTGGTCTCCGCCATGGGGCCCAGGGCGGATATGAACCGATGCTGTTCGGAGGTGAACACCGAATCGAGGATCAGATCGAGGCGGGCCCGGGCTCGGTTGACGAAGGCGGCGACATTGCCCTCACCGAAGATCGCCTCCAACAGCTTCTGGTTGAGGACCGCGGTGGCGGCGCCGATGCCCAATTCGGCTCCGGTGAGCCCGCCCGTGTGGATGAAGACGGCAAGTATGGCGCTGGTCCCGAGCACATTGAGACCGATGCTGGCCGCCTGTGCCCTCCCTTTGCGTTGAGCGCCCATGACCTGGATCTCATCGCCGATCACCTCCATCCATTCCTCCAGCTGGGCAGTCAGCGCCGACACCAAGTCCGGCGAGGAGCCCCACAGTGCAGCCTCCTTCGAAAGGGCCATGGCTCCGTGTGCATCGTCGACCCATATCGCAGCCGTCTTCGCGGCAGCAGTGTCGGTATGACGCACCACCGAGGTCACCAGGTCGGCGAAGGCCGCCTCTCTCACCTCGGGAGCCGGCGGCGGGGGCGTCGGGCGAATCAGGTTGCGCAGGGCGGCGGCCACCCGGCCCACCCCTTCTGAGATGTAGCGAGCGACCGGCCCGGCGTTGACGAAGTCGAGCCACTGGCGGAGCACCTCAGTGCGGAGGAACGTTCCGGTCTCGATCTCCCGGTTGAGCTCGTTTCTTGCCGCCCGGTAGCTCGACTCCAGGGCTCGGATAAGCGAGCCAGCCGCCTCCTGTTCGCGATCCACTTCGGCCGCGATCCTCTCCACGGCCTCGGGGAGACCGGCCAGGGCAGTGTCGAGGCTGCGCCGGGCCACCGAACGTCGCTCAACGTCGTCGTGACGAAGCCGTTCGATCGCCTCGAGGATCGGTCCGATGTCTTCCCTGCGCAGACCATCGCTGGCGGGGTCGATCGCACCCTCCGGGACCGAGACCACCTCCAGATCACCGAACGCCCCCTGGCGGTCGAGCTCGCCTCGTTCGATCAGCGCCCGGTAGTCGGCCATCACCGCCGCCTCGTCGGCGGTATCGGTGGGCATACGGTTGATCACCGCCAGCAGCGGCACGCCCCTCTGGCGAGCCCGGGCCAGGATGTCCCATGGGACCTGGTCGGCGTAGCGGGTGACGGTGGTGACGAAGATCACCAGATCGGCGGCCTCCAGCAGTTGCACCGCCAGCTCCCGGTTGAAGCGTTCCACGCTGTCGAAGTCGGGTGCGTCGACGATCATCAACCCGGGGGCGATGGCAGGGTCGACGCGGACGTCGAGCTGGACCCGACCGGAGATGCCGGCGAGAGAGCCGCCCTTGCGCACGTTGGGGCTGTCGGCCGGGTGGACCAGCGCCACAGGCCGTCGTGTGGTGGGACGG
>DATHSX010000373.1:0-6797 GCA_035463935.1 Acidimicrobiia bacterium
CAGACGTCCGACCGCAAGGTGGTCTACCGCTTGTTGGAGGACCCGGGGCGGAAGGCGTCGAGGCGGATCGACCGGGAGGTGCGCGATCTGGAGGAATGGATTGGTGGAGCCCGTATCACGCCCCGTTTTCGAACTCCGCTCGAAATCGAACTAGGGGTTTGAGGCCTCGGCCAGCACCGCATCCGAAAGCTCGGGCCAGAACTGGAGCGCCCACGGCCCGTACTCCCGTTCGGTGGTCACACAGAGAGCTACCTGCCTCGCCGGGTCGACCCAAAGGAACGTACCGGCGCCGCCAAAGTGACCAAAGGTGGAAGGAGAGTTGTTGGATCCAGTCCAATGGGGAACCTTGCCGTCGCGGATCTCGAAGCCCAGGCCCCAATCGAGGGGTCTGAATCTCCCGACACCGGGGAGCACCCCGGGCAGCCCCGGGAATGCGACCGAGATCGCCGCCTTCCATATGTCGACGGAGATCAGGGTCGGACTCAGCAATTCCAGGGCGAACCGGGACATACCAGCAGTGGTACCCACCAGACCCTCGGAAGGTCGACCCTCCACCCGTGCCTCGATCCTCAACGGTGCGAGGATCTGGTCGGCCACGACGGCGGCGTAGCTCTGGTTGTTCCGGGCCGAGATGACCTCGCCGAGTTGATCGAACCCGGTGTTGCTGTAGATCCTCCTCCGGCCCGGGGCGGCGATCGGGGTGCGGCCCTCAAAGGGAAGGCCGGAGGCATGAGCCAGGAGATGACGAACGGTGGCGCCGGTCGGTCCGGCAGCCTCGTCGAGGGATGCAATGCCGCGCTCGTGGGCAATCAAGGCCGCATAGGCGGTGACGAGCTTGGTGACCGACGCCCACCTGCGCTCGGAATCGACCGGACCTCTCCTCGCCATTTCGCCGCCCGATCCCACCGCCACCGCAGCCGGGGCCGGGGCCGGCCAGGTGTCGATCAGGTTCAAGGCCCGCACCTGTTCACCCTAGATGGGGATCTATCTGGCAAGATGTGATCGCCTCAGGAGGGACCGATGACACATATCGAGAAGACGGACTTGCCGGGTCTCGGCGTTCGATATGACTTCCTAACCGAGGATGGCCAGCGGGTAGGCGTCATCCACCACCGCACCGGTCGCCGTGACCTCTTTATCTGCCCCCCGGAAGATCCCGATCTCGTGCAGCTCACGGTCCACCTCACTGAGCAAGAAGCCCACAACCTGGTGGACGTTCTGGGAGGATCGCAGGTCATCGCCGATCTGTCTCACCTTCAACAGCACATTGAAGGTTTGGCCATCGACTGGCTCCCTATCCAGCCAGGCTCGGTCGCAGCCGGGAGCACGATTGGGGACACGCGGATGCGAACGAGGACCGGGGTCTCCATCGTGGCGCTCCTACGAAACGGTACGGCGATTCCTGCTCCGGAGCCGGCCCAGCGGATCGAGGGTGGCGACACCCTGGTGGTGGTGGGCACGCCCCGAGGCATCGAACTTGCGGTAGAGATCCTCCGGATCGGCTAGTGCACGAGACGGCCCTGCTCTTCCTGGAGCTGGGCAGTGTCATTGTCTTGCTGGCTTTTCTCGCCCGGCTGGCGATCCGATGGGGATTGTCTCCCATTCCGCTCTACCTATTGGCGGGGCTGGCGCTGGGGGAAGGGGGGATCGTCGAACTGATCACATCGGAGGGGTTCGTGGCGACCGGGGCGGACCTCGGGGTCATCCTCCTCCTGTTGATGCTCGGACTGGAATACACGGCCGCCGAGCTCACGCGCAGTCTCCGTCAATCGGCGGCAGCCGGGCTGGTTGATCTGGTCGTGAACTTCACGCCCGGACTGGTGTTGGGGCTGGTGATCGGATTCGGGCTGGTCCCGGCGCTGTTTCTCGGCGGTGTGACCTACATCTCATCGTCGGGCATCGCCGCCAAGCTCTTGGAAGATCTGGCCTGGATGGGAAACCGGGAGACCCCGCTGGTGCTGTCCCTTCTGGTGTTCGAAGATCTGGCCATGGCGGTGGTTCTCCCCATCCTGGGCGCCATCGCCCTGGGGGGTACCTTCAGCGGAGCCCTGATCTCCGTGGCGGTTGCCCTGGTGGTGGTCGGGCTGATCATCACGATTGCCAATCGCCACGGCGAGCGGCTCAGTGCCCTGGCCTTCTCCTCCTCGGACGAGGTGAACCTCCTCACGATTCTGGGGATCACCTTGGTGGTGGCCGGTGCAGCGGAGCAGCTCAACGCCTCGGCGGCAGTAGGGGCCTTTCTGGTAGGCATCAGCTTGTCCGGTTATGCCGCCCAGCGTGCGCGGGAAATGCTCACGCCTCTCAGAGACCTCTTTGCAGGGGTCTTCTTCGTGTTCTTTGGATTACGGATCGATCCGGGCGACCTGCCCGAGGTGGCCGTGCCGGCGGTCATCCTGGCCGCAGTGACCGCCGCCACCAAGTTTCTGGTCGCTGAGCTGGCGGGTCGTCGCCAGCGAATCGCCAGGCCCGGCCGACGGCGGGCCGGAGCCATCCTGGTGGCCCGGGGAGAATTCTCGATCGTCATTGCCGGTCTGGGTGTCGCCGCCGGGGCTGGGGATGATCTGGGGGCGCTGGCGGCGGCCTACGTCCTGTTGATGGCAAGCGCCGGTCCCGTGGCGGCTCGCATCTTCCGGCCGGGGTTAGGCACGGGTGGCGGTCCGGCGGCGGGAACCAAGGTGGCGTGATAGCACCTGCCAGTTCTCTTTCTCGGCGAGCGTCCGTTTCATCGCGATCAGCGTCCTGATGAAGGCCGCGACCGCGAGATCGGGTTCCATCGGGTTGGGTCGCATCGCGGCCAGAACGTGGGAGGTGGGACGCAGCACCAGAATGTCACACAGCGGCCAGGTCTCCTTGATCAAGCGGAGTTCCTCGTCGAGGGAGCGGCACCCGACCCGATCGAACAACCGCTCATGAGCCCAGGCCCCGTTGCGGTCTTCTTCTGCCGCCATCGGGGCTATCACGAGGACCAGATCGAGGGGTCGGGGACTGCCCAAGACCAGGTCGGCGTGAGTCCCGGAGACCACGCCGCCGTCCACATAGGCGCGGCCGGCGATCACCCGGGGCCGGAACACGATCGGAATGGCGGTGGAGGCTGCCACCGCGTCGGCCAGACCGACCTCGGGGGCGTCGACGGTGCCAAAGGCGGTACGCCGTCTTCCGGCCACGTCATAGGCCACGATCACCGTTGGCGCTCCTGGCCACCCCTCGGCGGCCTCGCCCAGTTCCTCCCGGACCCAACCGGCCAGACCCGACGTGTCGTAGGGTGCCGGTGATCCCAACAACAGGGTAAGGCCAGGCTTGCGCACCCCCGGCAGGATCCCGTGTCTCAGCCACGTTCCCACCCTGACTCCCGGCTTCCGGTTGAAGATCCGCTCCCGAATTCGCTGCGCCACCTGGTCGCGATCGTCGGTGGGTAGGACCAGCGAGTCGAGGTCGAGCCGATCGTTGCGGACCAATGCTGCCACGAAGGATCCCGAGGAAGTCCCCACGATCACTTCGGCGTTGTTGGGATCCCAACCAGTGGCCAACTCCAATGCCATGAGGGCCGCCATTTCGTAGGCGGCACCGGTAATGCCACCACCGCCCAGCACGAGACCGACCGCATTCATGGGTTAAGGCAGCATAAACCGGGCATCGCGCCAAGCCGGTACTGTCGGAACCTATGCAAATCCGCCCGGTTCGTCTCGCTTCCGACCTCGGCCGGGTGCTCGCACTTCTCGAGGAAGTAGAGACGGTCGATGGCCATCACCCGATCGGTGAGCACAAGTATCTGACTCTGATGTCCGGCAGCCCCGAGGAAGTTGTGGGGCTGGTGGCAGAGGTGGACGGTGATCTCAGCGGCTATGTCGCTCTTACGCCCAGCCGGGAGCAGGGGTGGTGGGCGATGGAGATCGCCATGGCCCCGAGGTACCGCACCGCCGAAGCATTTCTGGACCTTCTCCGGGCCGGCCTCAAAGAAGCAGTTGCGCGCGGTGGAACGGCGATAAGAGCCTGGATCTTCCAGCCCCGCCTGGCCGAGGTGGCTGTCCGAGCCGGGTTTTCGCCCGAGCGCGAGCTTTTCAAACTGGAACTGCAGTTGCCGGTCGGGCTCGAGCCGCAATGGCCCCAGGGGATTCGCACGGAATCGTTCGTGCTCGGCCGGGACGAAGACAGCTGGCTGGCTGTGAACAATGCCGCCTTCTTTGGTCACCCCGAGAACGGGCGCTGGACCAGAGAGGTGCTGGATGATCGGTTTGGCCAGCCGTGGTTCAGAGCCGACGATCTGGTGATGGCCTGGAACGACGGCGATCTGGCCGGTTTCTGCTGGGTCAAGCCGGCGACGGAAGGTGGGGAGATCTACGTGATCGCCGTTGCGCCGGCCGATCAGGGCCGGGGTTTGGGAAAGGCGCTGGTGCTCGATGGCGTGAGGAGGATCGAAGCCGCCGGGGGCAGAAAGGCCTTTCTCTATGTCGATGCCAGCAACCGAGCCGCGCTGGCGGTCTACCGATCAATCGGTTTCTACCTGGATCATGTCGACCGCTCGTTTGTACGCGTGCTGGCCTGATCCTATTTCAGCCGAAGCGCCGGCGACAGCTTGGGCAGCGCTCGTCTGAAGAATCGGTTGGTGCGTAGCACCACGGGCAAGGCAGATCCTCCTCACCTTCGAATGGCAGCGAGTCGGCCCCACCGATACCTACCGTTCGGCGCTGACCCCGGGCGAGAACGATTAACCCGGAGGTAGCGGTGGCCGCCAATAAGGCCTCCAACACAGGTCCTCCTCATAGGATCCGAGGACGTTATGAGGACGAAGACCGAGAACCTGGGATTTCGCGATCTGGCCGATTAACGGTAACCGACAGCGTCGGCCATCGACCGGACGAGCGGGGCCAGGTCGTACAGACGGCCATCTCGCTTCTCGGCGGCATCGAGCATGATCATGGCGGAGTGGTAGGAGATCCACGACCGGAGCCTGCCCGCCGAAACCGCCGCCCCGTACCCTTCCAAGAAAGCGCTGGCGGCCTGGTCGCCGAGGAGGTTGGAAAGCTGCCAGCTGGCCAGGCTCACATCCCATTCCGGTGGGGCCATGGTCGCCCATTCCCAGTCGATGAGCGTGACCACGCCGCCGGCCTCGTTGACCAGAAAGTGCTCCGGGGTGGGCCGGGTGTGGGACGGCTTGGCGGCGCTGGCAACTGGCGCTCCCGAGGATGACGCCTGCTCGAGGAGGCCGCTGGGAATATTGAGGCGCCTCCGGAATCTTTCCAGCCGGTTGAGGGTCGACCGGTAGTGGGCGTCGATTTGGTCGTTGTCGATCGCATTGGAGAGGTTGCTGATCGCCGCGCCTGATTCGTGTACGCCGCGGAGGACGCGGCCGGCGGAGCGGACGATGTCAAGGTTGCGGGGCAGCGTCGCCAGATCCCACGTGCCGCCGTCGGTCATCTGGATCCAGGCGTTGCCGTCGTCGATTCCCCGGGCGAGGAGTCGCGGTACGCCGGTCACGTTGGCCAGAGCCTCCAAAGCATGGCGCTCGCGTCGTTCGCGGGGGGGGCCGGAGTAGACCTTGACGATCGTGGTGGCTCCAGATTCCTCACGGAGCCTGAAGACCTTGTTACCGCCGGCACTGATGTCGATTGCGGTAGCGCGGGGAGAGATTGAGCGAAGCAGGGCATCGGTTTCCATAACGCTACGGACGCCTCCGAGATCCGGGTCTGGAAGACACGACCGGCCACCTACCGACCGTCCTGCCAGTTAATTGACGAACTCAACCAAGACCAAGCTGGGTAGCCTGGCCGCCCGCAGGCTAGCTGGACCACGAGATGGACTTGGAGCTCGAATACCCAGACGGAACGATTGCCCGCCACCCGGCTGGCAGCACCGGTGCCGAGGTGGCCGGCTCGATTGGAGCCCGGCTCGCCAAGGCGGCTGTGGCCGTGACGCTCAACGATCAGCTCATCGACCTCCATCGGCCCCTTCCCGGCGGCGGCCGCTTCGCCGTGGTCACCGAGACTTCCGAACAGGGCCGTCACATCATCCGACACTCGGCCGCCCATATCTTGGCCCAGGCGGTTCTCGCCGAGTTCCCCGGAGCGAAGTTCGCCATTGGCCCGGCCATCGAAGATGGTTTCTATTACGACTTCGACATCGGCCGGCCCTTCAGCCCCGAGGATCTGGAGGTGATCAGTGCACGGATGGACGAGATCGTCCGTATCGATCAGCCGTTCCTCAGGGAGTCCATAGGGCGCGAGGATGCCCTGGCCCTGTTCGCCGACCAGCCTTTCAAGATCGAGATCATCGCCTCGGTGGAGCCCGGTGAGCTCGAGGCCGGCAACGACATAACGGTCTATCGCAATGACAGCTTCGTGGACCTGTGCCGGGGTCCCCACCTTCCCTCGACGGGTCGCCTGCGGGCGTTTCGGCTGCTGCGCGCCGCCGGGGCCTACTGGCGGGGGGACGAGCACCGGCCCCAGCTGCAACGGATCTACGGCACCGCTTGGGAGAGCCCGGCGGCGCTGGAGGAGTACCTGACCCGGACGGAAGAGGCCGAACGTCGTGATCATCGGAGGCTTGGCCCGGAGTTGGACCTCTTTTCGTTCCCGCGTGATCTAGGCGTGGGCCTGGCGGTTTGGCATCCAAAGGGCGGCATGGTGCGCAAGTTGATCGAGGACCACTCCCGCGCCCTGCACGAGCGGTACGGGTTCGAATTCGTGTTCACACCCCACGTGGCGAAAGAGGGGCTGTGGGCGACGTCGGGTCACCTGGATTACTACGTCGAGAACATGTACCCGGCGATGGAGGTCGAAGAAGACGAGCGGTACCGGGTG
>DATHSX010000374.1:0-3027 GCA_035463935.1 Acidimicrobiia bacterium
ACGTAGAACGAGACCTCATCGACCGCCTCGATGGTCGCCTCCCTGGTCAAAAAGTGGGTCCTGAGGCCCGCCACCTCAGCAGATGGCCGTTGTCGCTCATTGATTCAACCGGGGGTCGAGAGCGTCCCTGAGACCGTCTCCCAGGAGGTTGAAGCCGAGGACTGTCAGCATGATGGCCAGGCCCGGGAAGAACACCAGATGGGGAGAGGAGAACACCTGGTTGCGCTCCTCGGCGAGCATCGTCCCCCACTCAGGAGTCGGGGGCTGGGCCCCCAAACCGAGGAACGAGAGCCCGGCCGCCTCCAATATCGCCCCGGCGATGCCCAGCGTGCCGAGCACCACCAGCGGGGTAAGGGCGTTGGGAATCACCCGGCTGAAGAGGATCCGCCAACTCGATGCTCCGAGTGCCCGGGAGGCCGAAACGAAGTCGAGTTCCTTGATCTGGAGCACCGACGCCCTCATCACCCGGGCGTACTGGGGGATGGTCACGATGGCAATGGCCAGCAGGGCGTTGGTGAGACCGGGGCCGAGCACGGCGACGATGGCGATCGCTAGCAATAGGGCGGGGAAGCCGAGGACCACGTCCATGATCCTCATGATGAGGTTGTCAATCCATCCTCCCCAGTAGCCGGCCACCGCCCCTAGGACGGCCCCGACCAGGATGGCCACAGTCACAGTGGTAATGCCGATGGTGAGGCTCACCCGGGAGCCATAGACGATCCGCGAGAACTCGTCCCGGGCATTGCCATCCAGGCCAAGAAGATGCTGGGTTTGGTCTTCGGGACAGCCCAAAGCGTGAATGCAGGGGGGCAGGCGCCGGACGGCCCCGGGCTCGCCAAGGAGGCCCCGTTCGGGGTCATAGCTGGCGAGTAACGGGGCCAGCAGCGCCACCATCACCCAGAACCCGATGATGATCAGCCCGGTGACCCCGGTGCGCCGCCGCAGGAGACGGCGGAGACCGTTGCGCCACACCGAGGTGGGTTTTTCAAGGAACCGACCTTCCTCGGCCATCGCCTCCAACTCGGCGACCCGGCGGCGGGGAGTGCCAATCATCGGATTCCCCTCATTCCAGCCGGATCCTGGGATCGAGATAGGCATAAGAAACGTCAACGGCCAGGTTGACGATCACATAGCCAAAGGCCACCACGAACGTGAAGCCCTGGATCACCGGGAAGTCACGGGAGAAGATGGCTTCGACCAGCGCCCGG
The DNA here is from genome assembly GCA_035463935.1 of Acidimicrobiia bacterium. GTDB lineage: Bacteria > Actinomycetota > Acidimicrobiia > Spongiisociales > ZC4RG35 > DATEEG01. The sequence goes on from DATHSX010000374.1 coordinate 1,209, forward strand.
CCCACGCCCGCCAGACTGAAGACGCTTTCGGTGAGGACGGCGCCGCCGAGCAGGAGGCCGAGCTGGAGGCCACCAATCGTGACGACGGGGAGAATGGCGTTGCGGAGGGCGTGGCGGGACACGACCCGCTTTTCCCTGGCGCCTTTGGAGCGAGCGGTGCGCACGTAGTCGGAGCCCAGCACCTCTAATAGCGACGACCGGGTGATGCGGGCCATGATCGAAAGCGGGATCGTGGCCAGTGCCAGCGCCGGGAGAATCAGATGCTTGATGGCATCCACCAGAACGGTCCACTGACCGCTGATGATCGAATTGAAGATGTAGAAGTTGGAAAAGAACTCGTAGAAGGGGGCCCAGAAACTGTTGGGGTCGAGATTCCTCCCCCATACCTCGTAGAAGGGAATCGAGGACACGCCCGCGCTGAGTCGACCCGAGGGGGGAAGGGCAAATGGAGTGTCCTTGAGAACCAGGTCGAATAAGTAAGCGAGCATCAGTCCCAACCAGAAGACCGGCATCGACACTCCCACATTGGACACGGCCATGGTGCCTACGTCGACCGCGGTGTTGTGGCGCATCGCCGCGAGGATCCCCAGCGGGATACCCACCAGCAGCGCCACAAAGAGAGCAGCCACCGAGAGCTCGATGGTCATGGGCATTCGCTCTATCAGGATCTGGGTGACCGGCCGCGAGAAACGAATCGAGTCGCCCAGATCGAACTGGACCAGCCGGGTTAGAAAGATGCCGAGCTGGACGGGCACGGGCTGGTCCAGCCCGTTTGCTCGATCGAATGCTTCGCAGGCGTCGGCGGTGGCCCGCTCCCCCAGCATTGCCCGGCAGGGATCACCAGGTATGGCCCGCACCAGCAAGAACACGACGATCACGATGCCCAGTAACACCGGGATCGCAAAGAGCAGCCGACGAAGGAGGAAGTTGATCATCGATGGGTGACTTATGGGCGTGAGGCGCCGGGTCCCAACCTACCTATCCGCCTGGCTCCTCCGCAGGAGCGAGAAGGGGGGCCCGAAACGAGACGAATCGGGCTCCCCTTCCTCGTCGGCGACTAGCCCTCGGGGACGTTCATCAGACTGGTCCAGAGGTACGAGTAGTACTCGAACGCACCGGTGTTGCCGACATGCAACGGGTTGCTGGCGTCGATGCCGGCCGCCCACGAGGCGACCACATCGTTGGCATCGAGGGTTCCTCCGTTGTGGAAGAGAACCCCCTCCCGAATCGTGCACACCCATACGGTGGCATCGTCGTTCGGCTCACAACCGGTGGCCAGCTTGGGCACGATGCCTCCCTCGAGGTCGTAACCGAGCAGTCCCTCCACGACCTGCTGGCAGGCCGACAGGGATTCACCATCGGTCTCGTCGGAGCAGTACATGCTGATCGGCTCGGCGTTTTGGACGAACACCAGCGTGTCCTTGCCGGGGTTCATCAGCTGGAATTGGGGCGCTCCAAAGACCGGGCTAACAGCTCCCTCGAGCGTCGTGAGAGCGGCATCGGCCGAGGCTCCATGCGCAATCGGGACCATCGGCACGTTGGCCTTGATCGCGTTGTTGGCAGCCTCATACAACGGCGCCGCCGCGGCGGGATCGCCGATCGAGCCGGCTTCGACCAGGTTCTCGTAGATGTCGGGATAGACCGCCCCGAACTGTGGGTTGGCTTCTCCGAAGTGGTAATCGAGGAAGTTGGTCACGTGCGGATAGTCCGCACCCCATCCGAGCAGGTAGAGCGGGTAGGCACCGTCGCCCGACACATCGATGAACTCACCCGATTCCACCACCTGCACCGAGGCGTTGATGCCGAGGTTGTCGGACAA
>DATHSX010000375.1:0-4956 GCA_035463935.1 Acidimicrobiia bacterium
CAGTTGTTCCGGATGGACGAGTTCTTCACCTGGGTCCTCTCCTTCTTCGTGTTCGCCCTGTTCCTCGAGAAGGTGGTGCTCCAGTACTTCGAACGCCGGTTCTTCCGGTGGCGACCGGACGTGACGGGATGACCGCGGCCACCGCCCCCACGAAGTTGCGGCCGAAACCCAACAACAGGTTCCTCCGGGTGGTGAGGTCGCCGGCGTTCGCCCGGATCCTCTTTCCGTTCGCGGTGCTCGCGGTCTGGTGGCTCATCTACTACACGCTCAATTCGCGCATCTTTCCGCCCCCCCAGCAGGTGCTCTCGTTCATGTGGGACGAGGTGACCCTCGACTCGGTTCTGCGCTACGGGAGCGTCAGGTCCAACGTCTACGGAATGTTCGCCATTTCGCTCGCTCGACTCGGGATCGGCTTTGTCATTGCCATGTTCCTGGGAACCATCATCGGTCTGGCCATGGGCCTCTCGAAGTCGATCGATGCCTTCTTCCACGACTGGATCATGGCCATCCTGGCCATGCCGGCGCTGGTGTGGGCGCTGTTCCTCGGCCTTGCCCTGGGATTCGGCCACGTCGGACCGGTCATCGCCGTGGCCCTGACCGGGCTCCCTTTCGTGATCATCAATGTGCGGGAAGGAGTCCGTAACACTCCTAAAGAGCTGTTCGACATGGCGCGCTCGTTTCAGGTGCCCCAGAAGCGGATCATCCAGCACGTGCTGATGCCGTCACTGATGCCCTTCATGTTCGCGGCGGCGCGCTATGGCTTCTCGATCGGGTGGAAGGGACTCGTGATCACCGAGGTCTTCGCCTCCGACGAGGGAGCCGGTTGGACGATCAAGTTCTGGTACGACGCCCACCGGGCTCACGGCGTGATCGGGTATGCCCTGTTCTTCATCCTCTTCGCGCTGTTCCTGGAACGGACCATTTTTGAGCGCCTGGAGAAGCGGGCCTTCAAGTGGAGGCCCGGCCTGCACGCGGTCGGGGTGGTTGAGCAAGCATTCGAGGACTTCCAGACCGAGGACGGTTACGGCCCCCAGGCCCTGGCCTCCGCCGAGGCTGCGGCGAGCGATTTCGACGACGGAGGTGGGAACCCGCGTGGCTGAGATCGTGGTGAAGAACCTTCACAAGGAATTCGGAATCGGCGAGGACCGGGTGGTCGCTCTGGAGGACGTCAGCCTGAACGTCGAAGGTCACGTCTTCGTCTCCGTTGTCGGACCATCCGGGTGCGGAAAGTCGACCCTGCTCAACATCCTCACCAAGATCGAAACGCCCAGTTCGGGTTCTGTCAGCATCACCCAGGACGGCCGGGAGGCGAATCCCGGCTATGTCTTCCAGGCTGCCCGGCTTCTCCCCTGGCGCTCGGTTATGGACAACCTGCTGTTCGTGCAGGAAGAGCGGGACGAGGAGGCCAGACAGCGATGCCGCCGCTATCTGGACATGGTGCAGCTGGGAGACAAGGCGGACAAGTATCCGGGCGAGCTATCCGGCGGAATGCAGCAGCGGGTAGGCATCGCCCGGGCCTTTTCGATCGAACCCGACGTGTTGTTCATGGACGAGCCATTCAGCCACCTCGACGCGATCACGGCTCGCTCGCTGCGGCGTGAGCTTCATGACATGTGGGATCAAACCCGCAAGACGGTCTTGTTCGTCACCCACGACGTGGGCGAGGCGGTGGAGCTCTCCAACAGGATCCTGATCTTTGCCAAGGGGGGGAGGCTCCAGGACGACATCCAGATCGATCTTCCCTTTCCCCGTGACCCCTCCGATGAGGCCGTGGCCGTGGCCAAGGCCAGGGTCCTCAAGAAGTTCGAAGAGCTCGACCTGATAGCCACGTAGCGGGACTACTCGATGGCGAGGGCGGCCCGAAGGTTGCGCACCCGCCGGGCGTGGTCGGTGTGGCTGACCGCGGGGAGCGGATAGCTGTTAGTCACGGGCAGGACTATGAAATGGGGGCCGTCTTCAGTGAGGAGACGCGGCAGCGCCTCCTCGAATCCTTGCCGGGTCTCTATCCGCTCGACCTTACCCAGGCCGGTGGCACCTCCGCCGGCGACCCCGGCCGCGCGTGCCAAACCCGCAAAATCGACGCCTGGGGGGAGGTCCTGACCGCCGGTCATCTCGTAGGTCCGGTTTTCGAGGAGCAGGACCAGCAGGTTGGCCGGTCCGTAACGTCCGAGGGTGGCCAGCGAACCGAGGCTCATCAACAGCCCACCGTCTCCTTTGAGCACGATGGTCTTTCGCTCTGGTCGGGCCAGGGCCAGACCCAGCCCGAAGTCGGCGGCGTGGCCCATGCCGAACGCCAGGAAATCGAAGTCGAGCGGATGCGAAGACAGCAGGGGCCACTGCAGCGTGGCGGTCATCGTCATGACCACGATCTCGTCGGTGCGGCGCGCGGCCAGGGCCGCAAGGAGATCCATGCGCTCGGCCGTCACGGCTGGAACGCCCAACCAAAGAGGAGGGCCGCCGGACGCGAGGTTTCTCCGGCGGCGCGGTCCATCTTCGCCAGGGCGTCGAGCTGTTCATCACCCATGAGCAGCCAGTACGGAATGTCCCACGCCTGCAGCAACGGCTCCGTGTACGGGTAGGCCGAGTCGATCGGTTGGCGGTCGGCCATGGCCCCCGCGTATCCCCGCCAGCCCACCACCAGGCGGAGTGGGATCCGGGGCCCGACCCCACACCCGCGGATGGCGTCACCCGCTTCCATCAAACCGGTGTTCTGAAGGACCACCAATGGTTTCTGGCCTCCCACCCACAACCCGGCAGCGATGGCCACTCCCTCGCCTTCCCGGGCGGGAGAGATGACCGGTAGGCCTGACCCGGCTGTCAGCAATTGATGGAGGTGACGGGTCTCGGCATCGGGAATCATGACGACATGCGTGAATCCGAGATCCTGGATAGCCCGGACCATCGAGGTTGCGCTGACTCCGGGCATCGTCGCCTACGGCAGATCGAAGCCGAGACCGAGTCGGTCATTCCACCGTACGAGCTGTCCCAGCAGCGCCGGGGTAATGGGCAGGCCGAGCCGACGGTTTGCCTCCTCGGCCTCTCGTTCGGGCTCGCCGTGGATGAGGATGCGATCGCGTCCGGGAGTCTTGCCGGCCTTCCGGATTGTCTCGAAGGTGTCGGCCATATCGCCCTGGACCAGCTCGAGGGGACGGAAACCGGCCACGGAGATGGCCCCCATGAAGTGGCCCATGGCCGCGGGAGCCTCGCCGGAGGCGCCGGTGATCCGATCGGCCAGGCTGCTGCCGGCGAGAGCTCCGCACAGGAGCTCCACCATCAGCGACAGACCGTATCCCTTGTGGCCGCCCGTCCCGTCCCCCTCGCCGCCGAGCGGAAGCAGAGGCGCGTCATAAGAAAGCACTCCGTTCTCGTCGAGGACCGGGCGGTCACCGTACTCGGCCACCCATCCCTGCGGGATCTCCCGCCCTTCCCGCAGGGCCCCTTCCACCTTGCCCACCGCCACCGCCGAGGTGGCCATGTCGAGTAGAAAGTCGGTCCTCCCGGGTCCGCCGGCGATGGACACGGCTAGGGGGTTGGTACCGAGAATGGACTCATTGGAGAAGGTGGGGGCCACTCGGCGCCCGCTGTTGGACATGCTGAGGCCGATGAAACCGGCCCGCATGGCCCGCTCGGCCCAGAATCCGGCGTACCCGAAGTGGCTGCTACCGCTCACCGCCACAAAACCGGAACCGTGCTTGCTCGCCATGGCCATCGCCTCGTCCATGGCCCGCGACGCCGCCAGAATCCCGATGGCGTTGTCAGCGTCGAGCAGCCCGGTGGTGTCGCTGCCCTGGCGGTATCGAAAGACGGGGTGGGGATTGATCGTGCCTCGCTGCAGCCGGACGAGGAAGTAGCCCAGCCGGGCCACGCCGTGGCTTCGAATCCCTCGCAGGTCGGCCGATACCAGCACCTCGGCCGCCAGATCGGCGTCGGGCTCCGGCACGTCCACCGCCTGGAAGGCCGCAGCCACCATGGCGCGCACTATCGGCACAGCCATGCGGACGGTTCCCTCGGGGAGGGTTAGCGGTTCTACCAGTTCCTCTCCCAGTAAAGCGAGCGGATCATACGGGGCACCCGCTGGTGCCTGGCAATATTGTCCTCGTCCCACGTGGAGGGGCCTTGTCCGGAACCGACGTACTCCCCGAGATCGGCTCTCCTGGCTCTGCTGCGTCCGAGCAGAGATGGCGGCCTTCCTTCTCCCAGTCGATCATCGGGGTTTTGGTATCGGTGGTGGCGCTGGTCGCGTTCTGGGGCTCGACCGGCCAAACGGTGGCAGCGATCGTCTGGACCGTGGCGGCGAATCCTGCCAGCACCCTCCACGTTGACAGCCTGGTGGCCACGCCCACCGGTTTCGCGGTTCTCGAGGGACCCGGGGAGGGAGGGGTGACCCTGTGGACGTCTGCCAACGGGCTGGAATGGTCGGGACGGACCATCTCGGGATCGCCCAATCGGCTAGTGGTGTCGGGGGCGGACCTCCTCGCCTTTGCCGGGAGGTGGGTGATCAGGCTTGGCCCCACGGTCGATGGGACGAATGAGGTGGCAAGGGTCGACTTTCCCCAACTGGTCAGGGTCGGCTATGGCTCAGGGCGGGCGGGGCTGGCGGAGGGCCAGGCGGGTATGGTCGCCCAGGCCTTCTCCGGCGATGTCTTCTGGGCCGCGCGGGGCGGACCGTTCGAGCGAGTCATCGCCAGCCCGGATTGGGGTGAGGCCACGGGCATGCCCACCGGCAGTGCGTGCGACCCGCCGACCGTCAGCTCGGTGGATGTCCCCCCGATGGTGACGACGGCCGAGGGGTTCGTCACTTTGATCTCGGACGACGGGGCGGACCCATTCGGAATCTGGCCTGTCTGCGAACCCGAGGTTTGGAGGTCGGTCGACGGGAGGGTCTGGGAGCGCACCACCCGGGGCTCGCCCTTTGGCCAGGGGGCCTACATCTATGACCTGGCCTATCGGGACGGG
>DATHSX010000376.1:0-8838 GCA_035463935.1 Acidimicrobiia bacterium
GGCGAAGATGGTGTTGGCCAGGTCGTAGACCACCCAGGCCCACGACGACCTCGATCGCGAGTCGATGCGGATGCCGGCGCTCCCGTTAGTGGACTGTGGCCGTCAGAACGTTACGGCGACCGATATGAGCTCGTCGTGGCCGAGCATGCCGGCGGCCGCCTGCAAGGCGCGGGGTGCTTCGGACAAGGGGAACTGGTGGGAGACCAGGTCATCGAGCTGGGCGTCGGCCGCGATCTGCTGGCAAGCCCAGCCATAAGCCTCGCTGCTTGCGCCGAGGGCACCGCGTAGGGTGAGCTGCTTGGTGACGATGAGGTCGGAAAAGAAGTGGACTGGTCGGTTGCCTTTGGTCGACGCGAGGATGACGCGCCCGCCCGAGCGAACCAGGTCCAACGCCGTGAACATTGCCTCTGGATCGTCTGAGGTCACGTCGATCACGACGTCGGGCCGGGTTCCCAGGTGGTCGGCCACCGAGGCTGCCACATCCTCGCTGGACGCATTCACGGTCAGGCTGGCACCCAAGCGCCCGGCGGCGGTCAGCCGGTCCGCGTCGACATCGAGCCCGCTGATGCCCACCCACCCGGCCCCGGCGGTCAGCGCCGCGACCACACAGGCAAGGCCGCGGGGCCCCGGCCCGAGGATCATGACCTTCTCCCCGGGTTGGAGAGCGGCCAGTTCCACCGCCCAGGTGTAGCCGGCTGCCAGGGGATGGACGAAGGTTGCGAGCTCGGCGGGGATGTCGTCGGATACCGGGTGCAGCCGGGACGAAGGATCGAGATACAGGTACTCCGCCAGCCCACCCCACAACCCCGGTGGCTCGGTGGAGGGAAGGCGCCCGTAGCTGTTGATGGGGAGCCGGTTGCGGCAGCCGGCGACTCCCTTCTTACAGCGGCCGCAGACTCCGCAACGTAGGTCGGGCTCCACCACCACTCGGGTTCCCACCTCGATGCCGGTAATGCCTTCGGTGGCCACCCGGCCCACCACCTGGTGGCCAAGAACCAATGGGTAGACGACGTCGGAGCGGTCACCTTTCCAGATCTGGACGTCCGCTCCGGAGATCCCGGTGGCCTCGATGGCCAGCCAACCGCCGTGCTCAACCGGTTTGACCGGCAGGTTGTTGCAGGAGAACCGGCGAGGCTCGACCAGCAACATTGCCTTGGCGGTGTCCGGCGCTTCCAACTTGCGGCGAGTGTAAACCCGCCGCCCCGGGGCTAATTCTGGGCTTTGTCCAGGGCCCGGGCCATTCGATCAAGGCCCACAGCGAGGTCATCGTCGCCGAGCGCATAGGACAGCCGGGCGTATCCCGGGGCCCCGAATGCCTCACCCGGCACCACGGCGACATCGGCCTCTTCGAGCAGATAGCGGGCAACCTCCAGGCTGGAACCGAACTTCGGCAGATGGGCATGGAGGCCAGGGAAGCAGTAGAACGCGCCCCACGGCTCGGCCGACGTGACCCCCGGCATTTCAGCCAGCATGCCCTGCATCAGCCGGCGGCGCCGGTCGAAGGCCTGGCGCATCTGTTCTATGGGCTCGGTGGGGCCGTCCAGGGCGGCCAGGGCGGCCCGTTGTGCGACGTTGTTGACATTGGACGACAGGTGGGATTGATGGTTGGAGGCCGCCTCGACTACGTCGGCCGCCGCCACCATCCAACCCACTCTCCAGCCCGTCATGGCGTAGGTCTTTGCCACCCCGTTGACGATCAGCCAGCGATCCTCGAGCTCGGGGACCGCCGCCACCGAGCGGGCCTCGTGGCTCCCATACACGAGCCGTCGATAGATCTCATCGGTGAGGACCCAGATCCCCCGGCGCCCGGCCCAGCGCCCGATCTCCCTGACCTCGTCTGGCTCGTACACCGCGCCGGTCGGGTTGGATGGCGACACGAATACCAGCAGCTTGGTACGCGCAGTCCTCGCCGCCTCCAGTTGCTCCACCGTCACCTTGAACCCCGACGCCTCGTTCGTGGACACGGGGACCGGCACCCCTCCGGAGAGAGCGGCGGCTTCCGGATAGGTCACCCAGTAGGGCGCCGGGATGAGGACCTCGTCGCCGGGGTCGAGCAAGGCGGCCATCCCGAGATAAACGGCTTGCTTGCCGCCGTTGGTCACCAGCACCTGTTCGGGGCTTACGTCCACGCCGGATTCCGTTCGGGTTGATCGAGCTACGGCCGCCCGGAGCTCGGGGAGGCCGGCATTGGGCGTGTAGTGATGATTGCGGGGATCGCGGGCGGCTGCGATCGCGGCTTCGACGATATGGGGGGGAGTGGGGAAGTCTGGTTCCCCGGCCCCGAAGCTGATCACCGGCCTCCCCGCCTCCCTGAGCTGGCGGGCCCGTTCCGTGATGGCCATCGTCGCCGACTCGGCAATGGCACCAACCCGGCGCGAGATACGGCCCATGGCCGCCGAGGTTAGCCCTGCCCCGTGACCTTATCCTTGGCCTCGTCGATGGTCTCGGCGGCAGCTTCTTTCATTTCGCCGGCCGCTTCCTTCATCTCACCGACGGCCGCGCCGGCCGCTTCCTTCATCTCGCCGGTCGCTTCCTTAGCCTTATCGGCCATATCGCCCACCGAGTCTTTCGCCTCGGACACGGTCTCCTTGGCCTCCTCGGTCGCCCCCCCGCCGCCGCCGGCACTGCTTCGCATCTCTTCGATCTTGTCGGAAGCCTTTTCCCACGCCTCTCCGGCAGCCTCCTTGGCCTTTTCCATCATCGGCCCGGCAGCCTCCTTGGCCTTTTCCATCATCGGGCCGGCCTTCTCCTTGGCCTTTTCCATCATGGGGCCAGCCTTCTCTGCAGCCTCCTCCGCCAATTCTTTGGTCTTGTCGACCAAACCCTTCAGTGTGTCCTTGAGCGACACGGCACCCTCCTTCGCTGGCGTCAGTGAGAACATAGCCAGAATCATCTGGGCGGGTAACGGTAAGCGGCGACGATGCGTCCGTGGGCGTCAAGGACCAAGGCGGTGTCCCCGTCGTTGTTCCATACGGGCTGGGTGGTTCGCCATCCGAACGTGCCCGAACCGATGTCGCCACTCCCGCTCACCACTGTCACCGACCTTCCGGGGAGTAGTTCGTAGGATGGAAACCGGAAGCGGTTGGCCGAGGACTCGTCGCGGAGCTGGAAGCCCTGGAGTTCGACAGCTCCTGTCCCGACGTTCTCGATGGTGACCGTCTCCGTTTCATCGGGTCCGGGGGGATCGTGGTCGACTCGCGTGATGGCGAGGCTCGCCCGGGCCGCGGTGGCACCGCAGATGTCCTCACCCCAGAGGCCAAGGCCGGCCCGGCGCGCTCCCCGTTCGGCCTCCAGCAACGTTTCTACATCCATCTCGACGGAGCTGAGGACCAGAGCATGTCCCGTCGACACGGCCTCCCGGTTGAGATAGACGCCGTCCACCAGCACCCGGGCCAGCATGCGACCGAATTGGTCCTCCCCTGCCGGGTCCAGTCCGACCTCCCGATCGTCGACTGCGGCACGCAGCCAGGTGGTTGCCTCCGGCCCGTAGCACTCGTCAGATTCTGGAGCATTGACCCCGAGCAGCCTCACCTCGAATTCAGCGCCGGCCGACTCCGCCCGGAAACTGTCACCGTCGGCCACCGCCACCACTACGGCGGTGATGGCGAATTCCGCCAGCTCGGCCGAAGAACCGGTCGCTACGGTGTCCGCACCCGTCTCCAGGGCGGCGCACGCACCTGCCAGGAGCAACAGAACAGCCAGCCAAGTGTGCTTCGCCCCGACACCGAGCATGACGTGAGGGTAGGTTGACCTACCTCCGGGACCTACACCACACCGATGCCTGACGACTCGTTCCGCTCAGCTCGCGATTTCCTGCTCGCCCAGCGGGCGAACTACGGCGCCGCCTACGCCGGCTTCCACTGGCCGCGACCGGACCGGTTCAACTGGGCCCTCGACTGGTTCGATCCCCTGGCAGCCGGTAACGCTGCCACGGGCCTGTGGATCGTCGAGGAGGACGGTTCCGAGCGCCGGTGGACCTTCGATGATCTATACCGCCGCTCTAACCAGGTGGCCAACTGGCTCCGCCAGGTAGGAGTGAAGCGAGGCGACCCCATCGTTCTGATGGTCGGCAATCGGGTGGAACTCTGGGAATCGGTGCTGGCCGCAATCAAGCTCGGCGCGGTCATGATCCCCTCCACGACCCTCCTTGGCCCCGCTGATCTCCAGGACCGCGTCGATCGGGGGCATGTCCGTCATGTGCTGGCGGCCGCGGAAGCCGCCGGCAGCTTCGCCGCCGTAAAGGGCGAGTTCACGCGGATCGGGATCGGATCGGCAGGGGAGGGGTGGCTCGACTACCGCCAGTCGGAGGAGGCCCCGGCGGTTTTCGACCCTGGCGGAATCACGATGAGCAGAGATCCTCTGCTGTTGTACTTCACCTCGGGCACCACGGCTCTGCCCAAGCTGGTGGAGCACACCCATATCTCGTACCCCATCGGGCACCTATCCACGATGTACTGGATCGGGTTACAGCCAGGTGACGTCCATCTCAACATCTCCTCCCCCGGTTGGGCGAAGCATGCCTGGAGCAACGTGTTCGCCCCCTGGAATGCCGAGGCGACCGTGGTCGTCTTCAATTACACGCGCTTTTCCGCCGAGATGATCCTCCACAATCTCGTGCGATGTCAGGTCGACACGTTCTGTGCGCCACCGACCGTTTGGCGAATGCTCATCCAGGCCGACCTGGCGAAATGGCCGGTGAGGCTTCGGGAGGCGGTCTCGGCGGGCGAACCGCTCAACCCGGAGGTGATCGACCAGGTGCGGCGGGCCTGGAACATCACGATCCGGGATGGCTTCGGGCAGACCGAGACCACTGCCCAGGTGGCCAACAGTCCCGGTCAAGTATTGAAACCCGGTTCGATGGGACGGGCCCTTCCCGGCTTCCACATCGAGTTGCGGGATCCTCTGTCGGGTACCCCGGGGAACGAAGGGGAGATCTGCGTCAGGATGGATCCTCTCCCGGTGGGACTGATGGTCGGATATCGCGGTGATGCGGAGCGTACGGCCGAAGCGATGCGGGACGGCTACTACCACACCGGCGACGTCGCTTCCCGTGATGAGGAGGGATACATCACCTACGTCGGGCGGACCGATGACGTCTTCAAGGCCTCGGACTACCGCATATCTCCCTTCGAACTGGAAAGCGTCCTGCTCGAGCACGAGGCGGTGGCAGAAACGGCGGTGGTGCCCGCCCCCGACGCGATACGGCTCTCCGTCCCCAAGGCCTATGTTGTGCTGGCCAGCGGATTCACGCCGGACGCGGCGACGGCGCGTGCCATCTTCGAGCATTCCCGCAGCCGGCTCGCCCCCTTCAAGCGGATCAGACGGCTCGAATTCGCCGAGCTCCCCAAAACCATCTCGGGGAAGATCCGTAGGGTCGAGTTGCGTCAGCGAGCGGCTACCGCTGGTGACCGGCCGCCCGGCGAGTTCCGCGACCAGGACTACGACGACTGAACGGTCCGCCGGGCGGCGATGTGGATCAGGTCCCATACCCCCCCAAAGGGCGGCGCATAGGCCAGGTCCACCCAGGCCAGATCCTCCACCGTCATCTCGCTCCACAGGGCGGCCGCCAGGACATCGATCTTCTTTCCCGACCCCGGCCCACCGACGATCTGGCCTCCCAGCAACCGTCCGCTGCGGCGGTCGGCGATCAGCATCACGTCGGCCCGCCTCGCCGACGGCCAGTAGCTCGCGGTGTTGGTTCCCCGCGCCAGCCCGAACACCGGATCGAAACCGGCTCCGGTCGCCTCCTCCAGCTTGAGTCCGGTCCTGGAGATCTCGACTTCGCCGATCTTGGTGATGGCAGTCCCCAGGGCGCCGGGGAAGGTCGCTGGATGGGAGCCGTTGACGGCAGCGGCGATGTTGGTTCCGGCGATGCGCCCGGACTTGTTGGCCACCGTTCCCAGCGGGATGTTGACGGGGCGACCACTCACCCGGTGGAGAACCTCGGCGCAGTCGCCGGCTGCCCAGACCGCTTCGATGGGAGTCCTCTGGTACTCATCCACCGCGACGGCGCCGCTTTCGCCGAGGGGTATCCCGGCCGCCACGGCTAGCCCGGTCTCGGGAGCGGCCCCGAGCCCGATCACGATCAGGTCGGCGGGAAAGTCGATTCCATCGCAGCCGACGCCGCTGGCCCGTTCGGAGCCGCGGGCGCCGGACGACTGGATGCAACGGACCTTGATGCCGGTGTGGAGATCGACGCCATAGTCGCGCACCGCCTGGTTGGCCAGCTCTCCCATCGGCCCATCGAGGGTCCGTTCGAGGACGTGTGAACCCGAGGTGACCATGGTCACCTGCACCCCTCGATCAACCAGCGCCTCGGCCACCTCGATCCCGATGTAGCCGCCACCGAGCATCACCACCCGCTCGAGCCCAGCGTCGACCAACTGCTTGATCGCCTCGGCGTCCTCGAGGGTGCGCAGGCCGGCCACACCGGGAAGGTTGATCCCGGTTAGATAGTCCGGGCGGAGGGGTTTTGACCCGGTCGCGAGCATGAGGTGATCGAAGCCCACGGCGCGGACCTCACCTCCCTCGAGGTCTCTGACCGTCACCCGGCCGTGACTCAGGTCGATCTCGACGACCTCATGACGGGTGCGTACTTCGATGTCTCGGTCGGCAAACTGCTCCGGGGTCCGGGCGACGAGGCTGTCCAGGTCGTCGACCCCACCGCCGATGTAGTAGGGCTCGCCGCAGGCGGCATAGCTCACGTAGCTGCCGCGCTCGTAGGCGACGATCTCGAGATCGGAACACAGCCGCCGGGCCTGGCTGGCCGCCGACATCCCGGCGGCATCACCCCCGATCACGACCAGCCGGGTCCGCGACGAGTTGGGTGTCACTGGCGGCGGTACCGCTCGAGCTCTTCTCTCTCGACGAGCCGCTTACGACGGCGCCGGCGCCAGACCATCCCGACCACCTCATCGGCAATGACCGCGATCAGGGCGATCACCACCAGCAACAGAGGTAGTGAGACCGTGAAATCCCACCCCAGGAACTGGACGGGCACATCGGTCATGTTCTGGACCGCAAACACGACGAATCCCAGTCCGATCAGGAGAAACAGGGCAACGCCCCACGAGAAGCCGGCGTCGCTCCGAGGCGGACCGGTCGCGGGAACAGGGGCGGTCTCCTCCGGGAGTGGGGTTTCGTCGGACACAAAACCACCTTATCAGTCGACTGTCGCCGCGGCTCCTTCGAAATGCCACTGCTCTTTGGCTCGGCGGGCCTCGGTGATGTCCACCCGGGAGAGGAGGATGAAGCCAACCGCAAAGAAGCCGATGAGCGACAGGATGGCGTTGCGGCTCGATCCGGTGACGTCGTTCACGAGGGCGAACAGCAACGGGCCCCAGATCGAAGCGAACTTGGAGAACACCGAATAGAACCCGAAGAACTCGGCGGAAGCCTCTTCGGGGATCATCGAGCCGTAAAGGCTGCGGGAGAGGGCTTGGGTGCCTCCCAGAACCAGCCCCACCGAAGCCGCCAGTCCCACGAACGGGAGGAACTGGCCCGTGGGCAGGAAGTAGGCGAGCACCGACACCCCCGTCCAGAGCACCAACGACAGGAGGATGGCTGGTTTCACGCCCATCCGTCCGGCCAGCCAGCCAAACGCCAGGGCACCGCCAAAGGCGACGATCTGGACCACCAGGAACGCCAGAGCCACGTCGGCGGTTTCCAGCCGCAGGGTCTCGGTGGCATAGGCCGCCGAGATCGATATCACGGTTTGGACTCCGTCGTTGTAGAGGAGGAAGGCGAGGAGGAAGAGGAGAAGCTGGGGGAAAAGCCGCAGTCGCCTGGTCGTGGCGATGGTCCGATTGAATCCGATGCGGATGTAGGCCCAGGGCCGCCAGCCGCTGCGATATCTCGCAGGTAGCGCCTGGGCCGGGGCAGGCTCGCGCAGCCGGGACAACGCAAAGATCGCAAAACCGAGCCACCAGAGCCCGGCGGCGACGATGCCGATGCGCGCGGCAGTGGATTGAAACGAGTCTGGTGAGAATTGGAGCAGGAGGAGCGAGAGAAGAAACTGGAGCCCCCCGCCGAGATAGCCGAAGGCGAAACCCTTCGAGGAGATCCGGTCAATGGTGTCGGCGGTCGAGATGTGGGGAAGAAAGCTGTCGTAGAACACTGCCGCGATCGCCCAGCAGCTCTCCACCACCAGGAACAGGACGATCGTGTACCAGACGTCCCCCGGTCCGGCGAGGGCGAACAGAGTCGACAGGGCGGCCCCGGCATAGGCGAAGACCCGGAGGAACCGCAGCTTCGAGCCGGAGAAGTCGCCCACGGCACCCAACACCGGGGAGACCAGGAACGCCAGGACGGCGGCGAAGCTCACCGTGTATCCGAACAGCGACTCCCCGTCGAGACTCCGCCCGAAGATCGTAAAGCCCCCGGCGGGCATGATCTCACCGGTGAACAACGCCGGCATCAGCACCGCCAGGGTGGTGGTGGTGTAAGCCGAATTGGCCCAGTCGTACATGGCCCAGCCGAAGATCGTCCGTCGATCGTTGCGCATCGAGGCGACTGTATGCGACGCCGGCGGTCCGGGGGAGGTTGGGGAACCGAAACGGTGGACAAGCTCGCACAGATCTGGCGGCCGGTTACCTTCGAGAGAATGCGGCCCAGCTTGTGCGCGGCGCTCGTGCTTCTCGCAGCCTGCTCTTCAGGGGGAGAGCCTGTCCCCACCAGCGCCGTCCCCACCACCCCCTCCAGCACCGCCGGAACCTCGACCATCCCGCCCGGGACAACCACTACTCGGGAGACCACGACCGCTCCCCTGACCACCACCACCATGCGGCCCCTGGCCGGTCTGACCTATACCGCAGTTACCGGCGGGCTCCCGTTTCCGGT